>JASHPL010000017.1 GCA_030038125.1 Candidatus Sulfotelmatobacter sp. | reverse complement strand
CCAATTATCGAGTAGCATGATTATGTAATTCGTACTATTCTCTGTGAGTTGTTGCTCTAGCGTGACGCCCGTCACATTCATGGTGGAGGTGAGCATTTGCCTATGTTTGCATTGATCGGTAACACGATATTTAGGATCGTATGACGGCTAAAGAGAACAACGTTCATTCCGGAGAGCGGAGGAAGGCACGATGCATAGACTGTTGATGACCCTGCTACCACTCCTCGTGGTGCCTGCACTGCTCGCCGCGCAAGATAACGCTGTCAGCAGTCGGATTCCTGAGCCGCAGGAACGCCCGCATGTCACGAGTGAAGCGGCAATACAGCTTCGCCTAACGGGAACCGTCGTAGACACGTCTGGCGCGGTGATTGCCGGGGCAATCGTTCAAGTGCGGACAGCGAACGGTAGTGCGCACAGAACGACACAGTCAGACAAGGACGGTTTCTTCGTTGTTTCCGGACTTGCGGTAGGTAATTATCGGCTCGTCGTATCCAATCCCGGTTTTGAAACCCAAGAAATCCCACTGACCATAGGAAGCACTGGGGCCCTGGCTCCGCTGCGCATCACGCTGACGGTCGGCGGCGTGAGCACCACCGTTGAGGTGAAGGAGCGCTCGGACAACCTTGTCGGAATTGCCAGTTCAGCTGGCCAGGTTACGGTGGGCGCAGAAGAACTCAAGAATCGTCCGCTTCTTCGCTCAGGAGAGATTTTGGAGGCGCTTCCGGGCGTCATCATCACGCAACACGCGGGCGGCGGAAAGGCCAACCAGTATTTCATGCGCGGGTTCAATCTCGACCATGGCACAGATTTCGCCATTTTCCTCGACGGCATGCCGCTGAACCTCCCATCGCACGCCCACGGCGAGGGATACTCGGACATGAACACCGTCATCCCGGAGTTTGTCGAGCGGGTGGATGCCGAGAAAGGTCCGTATTACGCCGATGTCGGTGACTATGGCTCGGCAGGAAATGCCCACGTGGTGTTTTACAAGACGCTGCCGCAGAACTTTTTCCAGGTTGACGGCGGCATGTACCAGTTTGCGCGGTTCGTTTTCGGCATGTCGCAAAGGCTCGGCCAGGGCAACTTGCTGTACGGCGGAGCGGCGTACCACGATGGCGGCCCGTGGGTGCATCCGGACAACTATTACAAATTCAACGGCCTCGTGACCTACAGCCAGGGTGACAACGCTAACGGTCTCAGCATCACGACCCGTGCGTACGATGGAGCGCGATGGAACTCGAGCGATCAGCTCCCCTATACGGCCATACCGGTCGTCGGATTTTTTGGATCGCTCAGCCCGACAGACGGTGGCAGATCGCAACGTTACAGCTTGCAGGGTGAATGGCACCACAAGGGCGAAAACTCCGAGACGTCACTCATGGCGTATGGGTTCTATTACGATCTCAATCTGTTCTCCGATTTCACCTACTACCTGGTCGATCCCTACAAGGGCGATCAGTTCGAACAGCAAGACAGGCGCTGGGTGGCCGGGTTCGATTTCCGCCATACCATCTACGGCAAATTCTTCGGCCGCAAGACGGAGACCACGTTCGGCATGCAGTTCCGCAACGATTGGATTCACAACGGCCTTTTCCGGACAGAAGATCGCGTACGTACGGACAAGACTTTCTATACTGCTAACTATCTAGATGTACCCTCCTTCCTCAATCAGATTGCCGTTTTGCCCGCGGCCACAGATCTGAATAAATTTACCGAGACGATCACAAGTCCCTGGGTGGAAACTAAAACCCAGTGGGCCGAGAGGCTCCGCTCTGTCGTGGCCGTGCGCGGCGACTGGGGCAATGGGGTCATTACTAGCTTTAGCAACCCCACCAACCCCAACTACCCCAACGATCCTTACCCTGCCAGCGTCAATCCCAACACCAACCAATCGGTGAGCAAGTTTCTCCCCAGCCCAAAAGCAAGTTTGATCTTCGACCCGGGGGCCAATACGGAGCTCTACTTGCAGGGCGGATTCAGTTACCACACTAACGATGTGCGTGGCTCAACGCAGCTTTATGAACCGGTTTCGCCGGACTACCCTTACTACAACACCCCCAACCCCATCAAAATTCCATTCCTAGTCGAAACCAAAGGCGCGGAAGTTGGCGTGCGCACCGCTGCCGTTCCACAACTGCAAAGCACGGTTGAGATCTGGTATCTCCACAGCAATTCGGAACTGCTACAGGATGGAGACACTGGCGGCACCAGTCCCTCACTTCAATCTAGTAATCGTTATGGCATCGAAGTCGGGAACTACTACACGCCAACGCGACATTGGGCTTTTGATGCGGACTTTGCGGACTCCCGTGCGATTTTCGCCCAACAAGACCCGGACGATTCGACGTTCTACACCTCGACTCCATCGGGACCCCAGCTTTGCGCCAGAAACTCGAATTGCTTTGGCCTTATTCCAAACGGGGGAGGCACATACCTCCAAAATGCTTTCGGTAAGGAAGTGCCTGAAGCGGTTCGCTGGGTCGTTGCAGCAGGTGCCACGCTACAGGATTACAAGGGCTTCTCGGCGAGTCTACGCCTGCGCTATTTTGGCCCGCGCCCTCTGACGTCGGACGCCATTTATGTCTCGCCTTCCACGGCATTGGTCAACTTCGGAGCCAGTTATAAATTCAACCAACATTGGAGCCTTGTCGGGGAAGTGTTGAATTTGTTAAACCGCCGAGATCACGACGTTGACTACGCCTATGTATCGCAAATCACTCCAGCGGCCGGACTGGGGCTGCCATCAACACCGCCAACAACTCTCGCTGGTCAGGAACAGGTAGCCGACGCTGTGAATGCGAACGCAGCATTCACAAGGGTAATCCACCCCGTCGAACCGGTTCAGGCGCGATTCACTTTACGTTACAGTTTCGGTCGCTGAAGCAAACGCGCTGGCGCCTCCAAAGGCATTATGTTCTGGAGTGCCGATGCGCTTTTAGCAAGAACCTTGACACTCTACGGAACCCACTGCCCGCGAAAGCGGTGATCGCATCAAGGGCTGTGACGGTACATGCATCCACGCTGGGGGCTCTTTCGCAAAGAGCAGATGGCTGGAGCATAACCAATGTCGCAGCCTATCCCATTTTCTGACGCAGATCCCGGCGAGACCTGCCTCGCTTCTTCCTTTTCGAATCGTAGGTATTTCGGTCAGTTCACCCGATTGTTCTTTGCTGCGTTTTTGTCTCCCGCCTGCCCCTGGTTTTCAACATGAATTGTGGAGAACCCTGTTCATAGTGCAGCACAGGCGCCGTCCTGCGCGCACCTGACCTGTTTGCACCAGGACTGGGCAAAGCGATGTCGTTTACAAATTCTCGAGGCGGATGCGCACCTCAGCTTCTTTAGCTACAATGTCCTCCGCACGAAAGGAGCGCCATGGCAAAGAAAAAGATTGATCCCCTCAACCGAAAGCAGTACAGCGCCGTCTCTGCGGCCCTCACTGTGAGCGACATTCCCGCCGCGGTGAGCTTTTATCAAAAAGCGTTTGGTTTCACAAAACGGGGCATCATGAATGGCCCCGACGGAAGCCCCATGCACGCCGAGCTTACGCTGCGGGGCACAACCTTGATGCTTGGTCCGGAAAGTCCTGCGATGGGAAGGCGGAGTGCAAAGAGCGTCGGCGCCTCTCCCGCCACCCTTTATTTATACGTCGAGAATGTGGACAAAGTCGTTGAGAAAGCGGCGAAACTTGGCGCTACGCCTCAGGGACAGGTCATGGACATGTTTTGGGGCGATCGCGTCGGTACGGTGGTGGATCCTGACGGCTACAACTGGATGGTCGGGACTCACAAGGCGGAACCCTCGGCAAAGGAAATGAAAAAAGGGATGGAAGAGATGATGAAACAGCAGCCGCCGGCGACTGCTGCTGCGGCTGACTGATCCGGCGTCATTCGAAAAGTGCCGGTTGCCAGTCAATCTGTTCGGGTTCCTGAAAATTGCTCAGACCAATCCCTACCAGACGATAGCGCTGTTGAGGGCCAAGGGTCACTCGCTCTCGCAGCCTGAGGGCAATTTTTGTCAACTCGTCGCAAGAGGACGGAGGTACGATTCGCGTGTAACTGCGAGTGATGACTCTGAACTCCTTCGTCTTCAGCTTGAGCACGACAGTGCGTGGTATTCGAGATTCTTTGCGCGAAGCGGACCAGAGTTTTTCTGCGAGTCGACGGATCATCGGTTCAGTTTCTGCTAACGGGACATCCTCCGGAAGTGTGTCTTCGACCGATATGGACTGGGTGGGCCTCCCCGTTACCACAGGATTCTCGTCGACCCCGCGTGCGATTTCGTAGAGTCTCATCCCGTAACGCCCAAGATGATCCTCCAACGTGGATCGTTCCACGCTTCGTAGTTCGGCTACCGTCTTGACGCCAAGGTTGGCAAGCTTCTCTTCGGTCACCTTGCCTACTCCAGGCAGTCGCCCTACAGAGAGTGGCAGGAGAAAGGCATCAATTTCTTCGGGTTGAATGACAAACAATCCGTCTGGTTTGCGCCAATCAGAAGCAAGCTTCGCCAGGAATTTATTCGGGGCTACGCCGGCAGACGCGGTCAAATGCAACTCCTCTCGGATTTGCTGGCGAATGGTCCGTGCGACAAGCGTGGCGGTCGGCAACCTCGTCTTGTTCTCGGTGACGTCGAGATAGGCTTCGTCCAAGGACAATGGCTCGATCAGATCGGTATGCCGTTGGAAGATCTCCTGGACCGCTTTCGATACCGCGCGATACCGAGGGAAATCCGGTGGCACAAATATCCCCTGAGGGCACAATCGCTCGGCACGCACTGCGGGCATCGCAGATCGGACCCCGAACGCCCTTGCCTCATACGAAGCAGCACAAACGACCGAACGTTTCGCTTGCCAGGCGACGATCACTGGCTTCCCGCGCAGCGTTGGGTCGTCTCTCTGCTCGACCGAGGCGTAGAACGCATCCATGTCGATGTGGATGATTTTCCGCACGCTCAAGTGCCTTCCGCATTATTGTCGCAGCGGAATGAAAACGGAAACATGTGACACGGTTCCGATCTCAGGCTAGAGTTATTTTGTGACAACATCAACAATTGATCGCATTCGAGTTCGTGCGTATCTTCATCAGTTTTTCGAAGATCTCGGCCGCCGCGTGGACTTCATCCGCAGTCTCTATCGCCGGCACAGAATCGCTCTGAAACCGGGAGAAGGATTCGCCCTGGCTCTCGATGAAGCCGAACCACTCGCCAAAGGAGTCAAGACCCGGGCCTTTTCGGCGCAAAAGCTGAATCAGACTCTCCATGATGCCCATGTAATATACGCACTCGGTGAAAGCCTTTTGATCTGTGTCGATGCTGGCCTAGATGTGCGCAATCATCTGGCAAATCTGACAAAGTGAACGACTAACTACGGGAACGACTGACTACGGTACCCCGTCTACAGACTCGAAACGCATTTTCTTCAAGGATTTCGAATTTGAGACTTTCATTGCATCGGTCCTCATTAAGAATGGCCTCATCCCAGCATTCACAGCACCAAGTAATCCAACCGGTGAACTAGTTTTCGGAGACATATTCATTGAGTGTAAGCACCCAAATTCGGTCGGACGACTGACCAAGTTGCTTCGCAAGTTCAACGGCGGCTTAGCCGCTATCGACCGTTTCGGCATTTTCGCGGTAGCTTTGGAAGACGTTATGGAGATGGGCGACGTTGCTGAGTTCGACTCACAACACGATTATGATGGATGGCTTCAAGCCAAGCGGGCGGGTATGGAGGCCATCGGTCAAGAACTTATTCAACGCGCAGCAAGCCTACCCAGAATCGCAGGACTAATCCAAACCGAGACCAAGGATCCCATCATAGGCACAGGAACTACCCTGCGGCGGCTGGGTAATTCGTTGCTCTTCGATCATCGACCGACTTTCATCAGTTACGAAACAACCGCCAGGGCCATCGCCGCTTGTTTCAACCCGATTCCAGTCCTCTATTCAGAACTTTAGATAACGCCCTGCGCGATGTGATGCCATATTTCGCGTCCAAAAAATTCTGTAGCGCGCGAGGCAGACCTGTGGCGAGCTCCTGCCACGTGAGCACTTTGCACCTGGCCTGAAGATCGTGCCATTGAATCGCGCGCAGAACTTCATACAAGTTTTCGATTAAGTCGGGGCGCCGTGCGTCAAGGGGCACGCAGAGAGCAAAACCGAGCGCGTGCGCGGCGAGAATGTTGCGCATGAGCTGATAGGAGAGGTACGTTTGCCTTTTCCTTCGAAGTTGGCGACGATCAAAGACTTGCGTGAAGTCCCGATAGCCTTCGACGAGGTCCGCTCGTTGCGCCTGAAAATCAGCCTCCGTGAGTTTCGCCTCAAACAGTACGTTCCCGAGTTTCATGTCGATTTCGGTCCGCTCCATGGCTCCGCTCTCTAGCGGCACGCGAGGCAGGAACCCGAATTCCGGAGCATCTCCCTTCTCGATCCCTAGAAGACTCGAGACCTCCGATCGATGGGTGATCCGTGGATAGCAAGAGATATTCATAAGCAGCGCGTCGGAACTCAGGGAAGAATCAAGCTCATGCCACGGTGTATCTTCTGCCGGGAAACACCGACGGCCTTGAGCGTGCACCTTTTCGAGACGTCTGCGCCACCCGGGTCTTTTCGCAATGGCTCGATAGGTCGCGGAAATGAAGTTCCCGTGATAGCGTCCGCATGCTGAGGGTTGGTAAACGATCACCGGCGGGTCTCCGTGCTTGTCACATGGGGCAAGCCGTTTTCCTTCGCGTATGCGTGGTTACGCTCGATTAACTCCTGACGCAGCGCGAAGGCATAGCTCTTCGGACGAGAGGCCACAGACCTTTACCCTCTTAGTCTCGCCTGAATCATTTCGGCCAGGCGGATGCTGTCTGCGATCTTGGCATACACAGCAGGAGAGGATTTGATTTCTTCGCGGTTCAGCCGCACAGCCGCGATCAAAGAAGCCGCAATCAATAGCACAGAGGCTGGACTCTTGGCGTCCTTATTATTGTTTGGGATGCTGCTTCGGTTCCGGGCACAGCTCGCACCCGGACTGGGCGGCGCCTTGAAGACCTCACCCGGGTTGTACCGATACGCCGTCCAACAACAGGAGCAGGTCACAATGACCGTATCGTCGGGCGGTGGTTCGGACTTTTCCGGTTCCGCATGCTCCCGTTGCGAGTCAATGGCGCGGCAGGTCACGGTACAGGCGCACTTCTTGCACCTCACAACCCACGCCGACGGAAGCGCCACCGGAACGGTCACGAAGGGTATAATAGGCGAATATTTAGCGAAAGTCATCCTGGCCAAAAGTGTGGACACAACTGCATTCATGTTTCAGGCTGTTCTGTTAAAGTGAGCCATCCATGTGCGGCCGATACCGTTTGACTGCCAAAGAGCGCTACCTCCGCGACCACTTTGGCCTCGAGGATGATCCCGCCTGGCCGCCGCGTTGGAATATTGCGCCTACCCAGCAGGTGGCTACGATCCGCCAGCATCGGGCGGAACCGAAACGCATCTTCAGCACGATGCGCTGGGGGCTCATTCCTGATTGGGCGAAGGATGCGTCCATCGGCATAAAGACAATCAATGCCATGTCGGAAACGGCGGCGGAGAAACCGGCATTTCGTGGTGCGATGAGAAGACGGCGTTGTCTGATCCCGGCGGATGGTTTCTACGAATGGAAGGGCTCTGGGCCAGGAGAAAAACAGCCTTACCAGTTTGGTATGGCCGACGGTGCGCCCTTTGCTTTTGCTGGTTTGTCGGAACGATGGCTCGCTCCCGACCAGCAGACTCTCGAATCGTGCACCATTCTCACCACGAGACCAAATTCGCTGGTTTTCGATGTGCACGATCGCATGCCCGCGATCCTTGCACCCGAAGACTACGATCTCTGGTTAGATCCAGGAATCCGAGATCCAAAGCGTGTGCTCAATTGCCTTCGGCCGCTTGATCCAAGTCTGATGAAGAAACATGCGGTGAGTACGCGCGTGAATCGTCCGGAGAATGACGATGAAGATTGCGCTCGCGAAGTCCACATCGAGACAATACCACTATTGTTCTAGCGCCTTCTGGTGTGACGCCATGACTTTGCTCTGGAGATTCCTCGGGCCATCGCCGCAAAACGTGCGAAGCGGGTGGGTGTTCCTGCTATTGTGGCCTTCGTAGTTCCACGGTCCTAAGACAAAGCATTTATGCTCACCGACACTCCGCCACCAAAGGCCAACCGCGCGAAGTTCTTCGAAAGTGATCGCCTAACGAGCCTCGATCTGCCGCAAAACGGAAGCCTGCTCGAGGTCTCGCATTCCATTGAAATGGGCATGGCGGATGGAAACACGGCGTTGGCGCGAAAGCACTGTGATGAACTCCTCACCAAACTGTCCAGATTCTACGGAGTCCCGGACTGTGGCATTCGCGTCTTGGCGGCGCGGCCGTTGCGCGTTCGCGAGCGCTGGACGAGCGAGCTGTTCGGAGATTACAGCCCCGATACCATGCTGATCCGGGTGTGGATGCGCACCGCGGTGCGGAAAGAAGTCACGTCGTTTGGCACTTTCCTGAGCACCCTCTGCCACGAATTCTGCCATCACCTGGATTGTCAAAAGTTCCCCTTCCCGGATTCCTGGCACACCCGTGGCTTCTACGAAAGAGCCGGTGCCCTTTATCACAGCGCGCGCGGAACTCCGCCGAAACGCCTGTTCTGGACGCCTGCGTTTGGCGAACGATGGCGCATCAACTGGCCCCGCACCAATCGTGGTCGATGACGTTGGAGCAAGGAAGCCTTCGGGCATAGAATACGACCAATTCCGGACCGATGCGTGGGCATCGAACACGAGCACTCCAGCAGAATTTTTGCTGGGCGGACAGGTTTCGTTCTCCGCGCCTGGCATGAGCCCGAGTCCGGCAAGTTGCGGGTACCAACGTGGGTCCAGCTGATCAGCCCGGTCTTTCGGCCCTTCGGCCACAGGAGCAGAAACGCTGGACTGCGGCTCCTCTCGTTCTCCTGGTCGCTTCGGCTGTTCTTCTGGTCGCGGTTCTCTTCGCCAATTTTGAATCCCAGCCTTTGGTTCTAACGCTTCGGGTCTCGCTCACCATCGCAACGCTTGGGTTCGCTTTGGTGGCGGCGGACATGATCCGTAAGCTGT
>JASHPL010000148.1 GCA_030038125.1 Candidatus Sulfotelmatobacter sp. | reverse complement strand
TCCCAGGTCACAGTCGATTCGGCAAGCGCGGCGGCCACGTCTACCAGTTCAAGCGGACCCTTGCCGGGAATGACAATGTTCTCCAGCCTCGGCATTCCACCGTCGAGCAGAAATGACGCGAGCCAGCCGGGATGCGCGAGAAAATCGAACAGAAAAGGGAACTTCGCAAACAGAGAAGAACCTAGGAGTTCTTTCATGCCGTTGCGCGGATCGCGTTCGCGCATGCCAGCAACTGGCGTATCGACGGTGATTACCAAGGCTGAGAGTCCCGCTTTGCGCGCCCGCTCCAGCGCACCCTCAACAGCTGCGCGTCCGCCCATCAAGTAGAGCTGATAGCAAACCGGACCGCGCGATGCCGCGCGAACATCTTCCATGCGGTGAGCGGAGATGGTGGAGAGAATGTATCCGGTCCCGGCTGCGCCCGCGGCCGCTGCCGCTGCAACCTCTCCTGCAGGATGCATGAGCCGGCTGTAGCCCACCGGAGCTAGCATTGCCGGAAAAGCAATCTCGTGGCCGAGCACGGTTGTTTTCAGACTGCAATCATGCACCGCAACCGCGCCACGCGGACGAAACGTCACCTCGCGAAACGCACGACAATTTTCAGCCAGCGTGAGTTCGCCCTCCGCGCCGCCATCCAAATAGTCAAAGACGGCCCTAGGGACGCGCCGCTGCGCAATGCGACGCAAATCTTCGATGTTCACGACTTGAGAAGAATTCAAAGTGCGAGGCACGGCAGATATTCTACCCCGGCCGCAAGGCCGTTAGGGCCACGGGGGCTCGCTTCGCTCGCGGGGGGGAGGAATGCCTTCGCCCTTACACGAGGCTATTGCTGCGCTTCCCCTGTAGTATCGAAGCGAACTCCCCTTACATCCGCTCCAGACGCGAGGAGCTCGCGAAGCTTTCCACGGTTCGGGCCGGATTGTGCAATTGCGGCGGCAACACACGCGAGGGCTTGATGCGGCAGAGTGCCCTCGGGAAGCCGGAAAATCCACGGAATGTTGGTTGATGTGAGCGCCCGATCGGACGAAATCGCGATAACGGGCACGAACGCCTTGACTCCGATTTGCTCGGCGAGATGGCTGGAGTTGCGATCGAGCGCGATGATTGCCACTACGTGCCGTTCGTACACAGCCTTGACCAATTCGTCGGCAGACTTTCCCCAGGCAGTGTCGGAAGGGATGGCAATGAGATTGAGCCTCTCGTGGGGCGAGCGCGGATTCCCGGTTTTGGCAAGATCGGCCAGAAGCGGTGAACTCCCCGAGTTGTTGAGGACATTGAGACTACCTGCGGAACGCACAGCGTCCTCGGCGTGTGGGCCGAAAACGGCGACCGACACCGTGGCGTCATTTTCATCGGCGAGCGGTGGTCCGGAGTATTGAACCCCGTTTTCACCCACGCGAGCGTAGGGCTTTTCCATGGTGATGCGGCGATATGTCATCGCCCCATCGTGCACACGGGCGAGGAACATCGGCGCAATGTTTTTGCAATTCGGATCGAAGATCATGTCGCCGGTAACGCCTTGGTAGTTGGTGATTCCGGTCAGCGCATCGCGGATGCGGCCCTTATTCAGCCCGGCTTGGCAAATTGCGTTGAGCAGAATCTGCATCTGGTCGTAGGCGAGCGCCGCGAAGTGATCTGGTTTTTCGTGATAGCGCGCTTCATATTGCGCATTGAACGAAAGCCAGCGCAGATCGGTGCGCGTTGGATCGTAGGGGAAGACCGCTTCGAAACCTTCGGCTGCGGGGCCAGCGAGTCTGATAAGTTCATCCCCGATGGTGCGATGGCTTCCGAAAACGCGCTGCTTCATCCCCAGTTCCTGCATTTGTTTCAAGATCATCGCCGCGGGCCCAACGTCAGTCCACAGAACGATTGCATCGACGCGCGAATCCTCGATCACTTGAAGCTGGCGGCGGAAATCCGTATCGCCGGGCATGAATTTCTGCTCGATCACGACCGGATGTCCCAGCCGCCGCGACGCATCCCGGAATTTCAAAACTCCAAACCGTCCATAACGATCGTTTACTCGTAAAATCGCGACTCGCTTGATCCCCAGTTCGCTGTAAATATGCCTAGCCAGCGTGTATCCCTGCACGCGATCATCCTGAATGTCAGTGAAGTACCAGGGAATGTTTGTTTCTGGAATTGTGGGATCAGTGGAGGCACTGTTGACGATCGGGGTTTCCGCTTTCAATACGAGACGAAGTGCGATGTGCGTGGTCTCGGAGCTGATTGAGCCAAAGATGGCCCAGACTTTGTCGTCATAGATCATCCGGACCGCTTGGTTGGAGGCTGCTCCCCAGATCTCGGAATCTTTGGAAGCGCCGGTAGAAGGGAGGTTGTTTTGCCAGTTGTTGTAGTCGTTGTGACTGATCAGGCGAAACGGCTTGCCACAATAACCACCGGCAGCGTTGGCTTCGTCAATCGCCATCTCTGCGCCGTTGAGCATATGAGTGCCGAGCGTCTCGTCAGGGTGATACGCGAGCGGCCCGAGGAATCCGATGCGAATTTCGTTTAGCGAATTCAGATCAGGATCGGGAACGTCGCGAGCTGCTCCGTTATATTCGATAAGGTCCTGGTAGTACTCGTAGTAGGGAGTGGTGAATTTCGAGAACGGGCGCAAATCCTGGGGCGCGCCGGTGTAGGGCTTGAGCGAGCGCGGGGCAGCCGGGCCCGGAGGGTTGTGGCCGCACGAACATGGAGTTGTCTGGGCCGCGCCCAGACATACGAGCGCGGCTATGATGGCACATGCAAAGAGCAGGCGCATGAGTTCACTCCGCGGGAGATTCCCGCCGGAACATGGCAATGGCTTCAATCTCTACCAGCAAATCCGGTCGGCAGAGAATTGCCTGAATGCCGGTAGAAGCCGGGAGGGGATCGAGTTTCTTTTCTTTATAGAATCTGGTGC
Organism: Candidatus Sulfotelmatobacter sp.; assembly: GCA_030038125.1. Taxonomy (GTDB): domain Bacteria; phylum Acidobacteriota; class Terriglobia; order Terriglobales; family Acidobacteriaceae; genus Sulfotelmatobacter. Next base: position 13,690 of record JASHPL010000148.1, on the reverse strand, counting down.
GCTCCTCGTTGAAGGCTTGATAGTCGCGCTCGATGTCGCGCAAATAGCAGGTCGTACGCACGACGTCATGCCAGGTTGCGCCTTCCGTAGCGAGCAGCCTGCCGATGTTGTCGTAAGTACGGCGCACCTGGGCGCGAAGATCGCCGACGTGGACGGTGCGACCGGCTTCGTCGATGCTGGCGGTTCCTGAAATCAGCAGGATCGTCAGGCCGTTCAGATCGATGCGCATGCCGCGCGAAAAAGCACTGCCATAGTCGTAAGCCTCGTTCAGCGCATCGTGATTGGTGATCGCCCGTTTCATCACGGGCGCGGTTGCCACTTCCTCGAGTAATTCCGCGACATTCATAAGATGACTCCGTCTATTTTTTGTGTGCCAGCATGTTCTTGCTCAAAGTTGTCTGACTCCCAGAGGCGTTCAGCCGAATTCCGTGGCTCAGACCTTTGGCGGTCGCGACCCAAATGTCGTCGCCTTGAAAATCAATGCCGAGAATGTAGTTGTGCGCGGGCGCGGTCTGCACCGCAATTTTCGTCATGTTCCCGGCCGCGTCGCGCACCCACATTTCAGGTTTGTGCGTATTGAGGGCGGGTCGATAAACCGCCCAGTTCGTTCCGTCGTAATACGCCAAACCTTTGTCGGTCGAGAACCAGGCGCGATTGCCGCCGACAGCCTTCACTTGATTCAGGAAATTGCTGGGCAGGCCGCTGTCTTTGGTCAGGAAGTTGTGCCAATAGCGGCCGTCATATCGGCTTGCCCCGAAGTACGTCGCGACCCAAAGAATCTTGTCGACATAGCTGACCGAAGTCGTGATCTCGTGGATCAGTCCCTGGTCTTTCATCACGACCATTTCAGTTTCGCCGTCCGGATCGTTGTAATCTTTCCAGCGCGCGGAAGCGACGTCGTATTCCAGCACCCCTCCGCCCCACACTGCGTAATAGACCTTGTCTTCACCAGGGCTCACCGCGTAGGTCCAGATTTCGTACATGGGAGTGTTGCGGTTATTGAACAAAGACCACTGGCCGGTGCGTGTGTTCAGTCGACTCGCGCCGGCTGCCGTCGCGGTCCACACAAAATCGCCTTGCACTCCGACGCCATAGACAATGTCGTTGCTCAATCCGGAGTTCAGTTGCGTAAACGTATCGATGCGCCCGGCTGAAATTCGGCTTAGGCCTCTCATGGTTCCCGCCCACACGTCGCCAGTACGTTTGTCCAGGGCGAGCGAGAGCACGGCCTGATGGGCGAGGCCATCGGCAGGACGATAGGTTTTCCACGCTCCGTCTTCGTACAGACCGAGTCCGTTTTCGGTTCCTGCCCAGATCCGCTTGCCATCCACTAGCACGCAAAAAACGTGGTTATCAGGGAGGCCACTCGCCGTGGTGAAGTTCTGCCAACGGAACATGGGAAGGTTCTGGGCAAAGGCTAGGGCGGAGAGAAGTAAAACTCCCGCCCATAACGTCGTCGCGGTGCACGCGAGATCCCGCGCCACGCCGGTGAAAACGCGCAGCTTCGGGATGACGCCTTCTTTAGATACATGACCCGCTGTCCTTGAGAATGCAATCCCTGTTCTCGTTTTCATAGCGTTTTCAAATACTCGATGAGATCGTTTAACTCATCTTTTGTGAGATCGTTCGTGACTCCGTGTTTGTCGTTGGGATTGAACACCGTCCAGATTTCTTCCAGGGAATGCGCCGAGCCGTCGTGCAAGTAGGGAGCGGAATAGGCCACGTTGGGAAGTTGGGGTACATCGATGACGGGTGAGCGATCCGTTGGCTTACCGGTGCCCACATCAATCTGGTGTTGATTGGTGAACTTTGGTCCGCTGTGGCAATAGCCACATCGGCTCGCTTCCGGAATGGCAGTGCCGTTCTTGGCTTTCGTTCGCTCGAAAATCGCTTTGCCGCGTTCTTGCGCGGGAGTCAGCTCGCCGTTCGGCAGCCGATAACGATTTGGACGATAGGGAAGGGAATAAACGAATGTGACCAGATCGGTGAGCTGCTGTTCGGTGAAGCTGTGCGAGCGAAAGAAAAATTTCTCGGTGCGCGGACCGCACTCGGTCGGCATGTCCGGATTGCCGCCATTCCATTTGAAAGGCTCGGTTCCGGCAAGATCTTCGAGGGAGCGGTTATCGACGATGTCCTTTCCGAAACCGTCTGGCTCGAGATCCCACTGCAAGCCATCGATGGTGGCGTCGATGTGGCAACTGGAACATCCGAACTGGCCTTGAAATGCAAAGTCGGCGGTGAAAAACAGGCGTTCTCCGCGGCGAATGGCATCGATGTTCTTCGGTCCCCCGAGATCGATGGTGGAGACGAGTTTGTCGGAGGCGGTATCGATGACCGAGATGCTGTCGTCGAGGCGATTTGCGACATAGAGCTGCTTGCCATCGGCCGAAAGCAAAGCTCCTCGCGGATTGCGGCCAACAGGAATTCGATGGATCACGTAAGCGGCCGAAGCGGAAAGATCATTGGCGAACGGTTTGTGTCTGGTCTTGACCGAGTGCAGCAGACGTGCGACGTCGATCACGGTTACGCTTTCCGATCCGGCGGTTGTAAGGAAAAGCTTCGCTTTATCCGGTGCAATCGCGACGCCCCAGGGCAGAGCGTAATAGCGATCCAGTTCATCAATGGGAATCTGAACCACATCGCCGACATCGGGACCAAACAAGCTGAGGGAATCGCCGAAAGCCCAGCCGTGCTCCACATGCGCCAGAGGAATGAGGTTCTTCGGACGAAGTTGGGCAGCCACACCCAGCTTGCCATCACGCGACATGGCAACATGGAACACACCGGCGACGTTGCGCAGCCGTTTCCGCTCCACGACGATCTGCCGCCCGGTGTCGACGACGGTGATCTCCGAATTTGGGGGCGTGCGAAACGTCCCAGGATCGGGATAGATGTGCGTACAGTAAATCCACTTTCCATCAGGCGAGGCCGCCAGATAACTGGCGCCGCGTCCGGCCAGAAGCCGTTTCGCTTCCCGTCCACTTTTGAGATCGATGACTGAAATGTCACTGCTCAGTCGATTGGCGACGTACAGTGTCGTGCCGCCGCGATCGACAACAACGCCAGTCGGCTCAAATCCGGCCGGCAATGTCTGTACGACTTTCATTGCTGTGGCGTCGACGACCGAGACGTTGTCGTCCCAGGAGTTCGTGACGTAGAGCAGGCGGCCATCGGGCGACGATGCGATACCGCGCGGGAAACGTCCGACGGAAATTCTTCCTATCAGTCGACGTGTTTCCAGTTCAATCACGCGCACTTCGTTGCTCGACTCGCATACGACGTAGAGCCGGCGGCCATCCGGGGAAAGCAGCATTTCGATCGGCGAAAGATATTGCTCCCGGATCGCCGTTGCGGATTGTTTCGGTGCAGGTCTGGCCGCGATAACGAACAAGACCACCGAGGCGATTCCCACCAGCTTCGCGCTCAGCAGCCCGTAAGAATCCCAGCGACTGAAGCCGCATGCATTGCGCGTCCATGTCGGCATGCGTAAAAGCGTGCCCTGATACGAATTTTGGCTCTCGCTACGGGCTGATCGCCGCAGAGGCCAGCGAGTTTTCGCACGGACCGGCATCTACGGCTCCTCCACAGTGAGGATGCGATCGACGGCGAGATTCTCGAGGGTCTGCACTTTGCCACTGGGCCAGTGAATCGTTAATTTGTCTGCCTTGGCGGCCGTGCCCAGTCCGAAATGAATGCGGCCATCATCCTGTGAGAGATAACCCGATCCGGCAAAGCGCTCGGCAACCTGTGTTCTCCCTGCAGCTTGCAATTCGAGCCGCGCGCCAATTCCGTCGCGATTGCTTTTTTTTCCCTTCAACTTGACCGTGAGCCAGTGATTCGAATTTTCGGTGAGGTTGTGCAGAAGAGTGCCGCGGGCGCCCAGGTTCACAACATAGGCGTCGATTTTGCCGTCGTTGTCATAGTCCGCGAAACACGCCCCGCGCGACACTGTCTTAACATCAAGTACAGGACCGGCTTGACGGGAGACGTCGGCGAACTTGCCATTGCCCAGCCCGCGAAACAGAGATTGTTCCTGCGGAATGAGGTGAATCAATCCGCCATGAAAGATCAGGATGTCGAGCCAGCCGTCGTTATCGAAGTCATACACGCCAGATCCCCAGCTCGTGTACTGCGCGGTCGCCTGCGAAATTCCGGAACTCGGGCCAATATCTTCAAAACCATTCCCGCCCGTGTTGCGCATGAGCCGGTTGTACTTGGAATCGCTGACCCAGAGATCAAGCCAGCCGTCGCCGTCGATATCGGCAAAGACCGGGCCCATGGCGGAAGTATTTTCTCCGTTCTGCCCGTAGGCGACGCCCAGATCGCCGGCGACTTCTTCAAACGTCCCGTCGCGTTTGTTGTGGAAGAGGAAGTTTTCTGTTTTATCGTTGGCGACGTAGATATCGGGATAGCCGTCGCCATCGTAGTCCGCGGCCGTTACACCCATGGTACGGCCTTTGTACGCGCCAATTCCCGATTTGTCGGTTACATCGGTGAAGGTGCCGTCACAGTTGTTGTGGTAGAGACGGTTTGTGTCTGGAGAATAATCGAGCGGGCCAGGATAATTGTCGGCAGCGTAGTAGTCGCGATACTTGGGATCGAATTTTACATAACGGCCGACAAACAGATCCACGCAGCCGTCGAGATCGTAATCGAGCCATGCCGAGCTGATCGACCAGCCATCGACCTTGATGCCAGCTTTGGCGGTCACGTCGGTGAAAGTTCCATCGCCGTTGTTGTGATAGAGAATGGCTTTGCCGTAGCCGGTCACGAACAGATCGACATAGCCGTCATTGTCATAATCAGCGGCGATGGCGGCGGTGCCGAAGATGTTGGCCGCGACGCCCGCCTGATCGGTGACATCGGTGAAGGTGCCGTCGCCGTTGTTTCGATAAAGATGATTGTGCGGAGGAGTCGAGAGCGGCTGCTTCAGAGGATACGGATGCATTCCCGGCTCGAGCGGCTTACCGCTGACGACGTAGAGATCGGGCAGCCCGTCGTTGTCGTAATCGAACCAGACGCATCCCGAGCCGGTGCTTTCAAGAAGCGATCCGAGTTTCTCAGCGCCGAAACTGTGGGTAAAATTGATTCCGGATTTCGCGGTGGCATCTTCGAATCGGATCGTACTCGGGGAGGCGGATTGGGCCTGAGCGATCGACAATATCGAGAGCAGCAGGAAAAAGGACAATACGATCAATCGAATGTTGCGTATCTTCACGTTAACGTCCTCCCGATGCGCTCTGTTTGCCGGTCATGTCGGCCGGCGTCGTCGATTTGAGCAAGATTTGCGGAACTGCGTTCTCGGGAGCAGTCTCCGGGCCGGCATGGCACCCCACGCAAACTCGCTGCTCGCCGCGCCGCATCCAGAAAAAGCCGGACTCCCGTTTCAAAGTTTTTCCTGAAGAATCCAGAAGCTCAATCTGCAGCGCCTTCTCGCTTGGGACGTGAACGAAAAACGATCCATCGGGCTCAACCGACGCGGTTCCCAGCAGACTCGCGTTGTTCGCCTTATCGCGTGCGTACACTCGCACCGAGTGAATCGATCCTTCCGCGAATGGATACTTTGAGGTATACGCATTCAAGCAGAGCAAATTCGCATCCGGCCAATCGTGCAGACCTGACGGGTGCCGATTCGGCACGGCGTGTGCGGCGAGGACCACGGGTTGAATCACGTTCGCGTCAGGAGTTTCGATCAAGCTGCGCAGGGAAGAAGATCTGGCATTCCAGAGCACTAATTGCAACGGCGCTTTGGAATCGCGGCGCCAGGGCAGGAGCCATTCACCGGAAGGCAGTTCGGCAACGTCGCCCGCGTATTCGCCCGTGGGAGCCGATATCGCGACTGCCTGCGCTCGCGCCGACGTGAAGCGGCTCAGACCGGCCTCGGACGCGAAGACGATGTCACCGGTGGTAATCTGCCGGCCTGCATGATGCGCACGTGCGGAGGCCTGCGCACCTTTCAATCCGGCGTGGTCGCAGCGGTAGGACTCAACACCACTTCCATCGGAGTACACCGTATAGATTTCAGGAGCGACATCGGAGCCGAGCGGATACCCGGCTTCAAACAAAATGCGGCCGTCGCGCAGAATGTCGCTTGCAATGAAATTGGCCGGGCCGTAGGTGAGAACGAGCACATCCCGTCCAGCCAGGCCGGCGGCTTCGATTCGGAAACTGCCGTTGATTTTCCGCGCGTACACAACGCGATCCTCAGGCAGATAGAAGGGACGGATGCAGTCCTCGGTTCCCGATGTGATCTGCCGTGCTTTCCCGTCGCTGAGTGGGACTTCCCAGATCTGCCAGGGATCGTCCGACTTGCGCTTTCCTGCGAACAATACATGCTGTCCGTCGAAGAAAATGGCAGGATCAGCGGTTGCGGCGAACTCCGGCAGCAGAACATGCTTGCCGGAGGCGTCAACAACAAAAATTGTTGCTCCAGAAGGGAAGCGCTCCGCGCCGTGCATCCACGCCAAAGGCTTGTAGACCTTTGCGACCGTGTACACAAGAGAGCTCGATCCGGCTGAAGCCTTCACCGAATTTCTGACGATGCCGACCGCAACCAGCAACAACAGGCAGGCAAGGATGGAGCGCCACATCAATCCGCTCCTCCCACCACCAGCCTCGGTCGCAGCTCTCTGGTCTCTTGCTGAATTGCAAGGTAGGGTTGCAGGTCGTCCATCATGTCGTGAAATTCGCGGAAATTCAGCGATTGGTTTCCATCGCTCATCGCTTCTTCCGGGCAGGGATGAACTTCGACCAGCAATCCGTCGGCTCCGACCGCGACCGCCGCTCGCGCCAGTGCGGGAATGATCGAGCGCACGCCAGCGGCGTGGCTGGGGTCGACGATAACCGGCAAACGCGAGACGGTTTTCAGAACCGGGATTGCGGCGATGTCGAGAGTGTTGCGCGTGGCTGTTTCGAACGTGCGGATGCCGCGCTCGCAAAGAATAATCTGCGGATTCCCGGCCAGCGCGATGATTTGCGCCGACTGCAGAAATTCTTCAAGCGTGGCCGTCATGCCGCGCTTCAGCAGTACCGGACGCTCGCACGATCCCAGCGCTTCGAGGAGCGCGTAATTCTCCATACTGCGCGTGCCCACCTGCATGATGTCGGCATACTCCGCGATCAACTCGACATCCTCTTCGCTTATGATTTCGGTGACGATCGCCAATCCGGTTTCCTCGCGCGCTTTGCGAAGAATCTTTAGTCCCTCGACTCCCAGGCCTTGAAAGGAATATGGAGAAGACCGCGGCTTGTAGGCTCCGCCGCGCAGGATGCGGGCTCCGGCCGCAGCGACCGCCTCGGCCGTGCGCAGAAGTTGACACTCCGACTCAACCGCGCAGGGTCCGGCCATGACGACGAACTCGCTGCCACCAATTTCAAACTCTCTTAAAGGGATGACGGTGCGGGACCGCTCGCCAATTTCGTCGGCGGTCCTAGCGACAAGATCAAAGCAGGAAAACTGCCCGTTCCATTTGGAATTCATGCGTGCAGATTCACATGCGGCGCCATTCTAGTAAGGGTGGTAGTGGGCATTCACTAGCTCGAATCCACTAGCACCACGCGAGAAAGCGGCTTGATGAGTGCGCGTGCTCGCGCTAAGTGATTTGTAGCGAGCGGGAAAGAGAGTGATTGTGATTTCAGTCACTCATGTGTGCGATGGGAAGCACGAGTCAGTTTCTGAATCGCGAATACCGAGTTCTAAGTAAAAAGAGATGCAAAAAGAGCCGGTAGCCCTAGTCACGAAGACTTGACTGCAGACAAAGTAGAATTCTTTCCGCGCGCATTTTCATTGGCAACTCGGTACACGGTACTCGGTATGGATAGTTCAGTGACCGAAGTCGGCTGTGCCTACTTTTACGACGGTGCCGCGCGGCTGTGGCTTGACTTCTTTCTCTTGCGGCTGTTTGGGAGTTGTGACTGATTCAGGAGCTTTTTCCATCCATGCTCCATAGACGCGTCCACCATGAGCGGCGAGGCCGGTGTAGTCTCCGAAGAAAACGCCGTTTGACTCGAACTGATAGTCGGTCCAGGCGTAGTTGGAGAAGGTGCGTCCACCATCGGTCGAACGTGCCAGAGTTACGATCTGTTTGCGGTTTTGCGAATCTTCGCGGCGATCGTAAAACATGACGTTGATAGCGCCATCCGTGGGGTCGACGGCAAGCCACTGAAAGAAGTGGTCGGCTCCATCGTGGATGGAGTCATTATTTACGCGGACAGGCGCACTCCACTTCTTACCGCCGTCGCGGGAGGAGGAAAGGAACACATCCAGATCGCCGTTGCGATAATCGCTCCAGGTGATGTAAAGATGCTTGCTCTTGGGATCGATTGCGATTTGCGGGAAGCCGTTGGCCCGCTCCAGAGCATCGACGTCAAACATGCTCGGAGCGACATGAAGGATGCCGCGGGCGCGTGAAAAACTTCTTCCCCCGTTGTGCGAACTGGCCAGCATGATCTCGTCATTCTGGCTCCAGATCGCATAAAGGCTTCCATCTGGCGCGACCACGCCATCGAAACCTTCCGCGGCGCCATTGTCATCGCGCGGCAAGCCCGGATGCGCGTCGATCTCAATCGGCGGGGACCAGGTCTTGCCGTCGTCGGTCGAGCGCGAGATCACCATCAGAGAATCGGCCAATCGCCAGCGCGTCCAGCCGACGTAGAGGTTTCCGGCGAAGCGGCTCTTGGAATTATTGTCCGCTACGATGTACGGCTTGTCTTCGAAGGGAATGCCGGGCGTGGTGGCTTGCTCGGCGACGGGATGATCGTCCGCCTCCCAGGTCTTACCTCCATCGAGCGAGCGTCGCACGTAGATGCCGTTGCGTGTCGCTCCCCGCGCCCAATAATTAAATGTTCCCAACTTGTCGAAAGCGATGTAACAGATAAGGGCGTGTCCCTGATTATCAAACGTCGTCGAAACGTCACCCGAAATGCGATAGTTCTTTGGGGCCACATCTTGCGCGGGCTGCCACGAATGTCCCGCATCCGGCGAATAGACGGCGTGGGCGTTGTCTTGAAACACAGCAACCACTTGCAGTGGATTCGCCGCATTCACCGCGATCGAAGGTTCAGTAAAATAGCCCGGCGTCGGAGTAAGCGTGAATACATGAGCCTGCGGCGCTTGGGGCATTGCCTGGGCGAGCAAAAAAGAGGCATTCGCTATGAACGCGAGACAGATTCCCAGGCAGCGCCGATCGCGGCCAGACGCCAAAATCATTCCACGCCTCCAAAAACAAATTTCCTGCCGTGCCGTTCATGTACTTCGAGGTAAGCGCTTTTACCAACCACAGAGAGCGCGAAGCATCACCAAGAAGTTCGATAGCATTCTGAGATGCGATCACGCAGCGTTCGTGAATTTCACGTGCATAACGCGGCGCCGCCGGCAATTCCCGCGTCGGAACCGTAGTGAGCGAGTACCAGCGGAATCTCCGCAGCGTGCGGATTTACGGCCCAGCGCGGCAGCCCTTTTTTGATTTCACCAAAGAAAGGCTGTAACATTGCCGAGACTCCACCGCCGATTACCAGAATGTCGGGATCGAGTAAGTCAACGATATTGCTGAGCCATGCGATCAGGAGCTCCACGGTTTCTTCGAGAACTTCGCGGGCCAGTGAGTCGCCCGCTGCATACGCCTTGGCAACGTGTTCGCTGGTGACTGCTTTGGCCTCGCCATTCGCCAGAGCAAGAAGCGCGGCGGCGCGCGCCGGTTCGGCCGCAATTTTGGCTCGCGCCCGGGCTCCAATTGCCGGACCGGCGGCAAGGATCTCGATGCACCCCGGCTTGCCGCATGTGCAGATCGGGCCACAATAGTCGATGGTCATGTGTCCGCCTTCGCCGGCCGCGCCGGTGTGGCCGCGATAGACTTGCCCATCGAGCACAAGGCCGGTGCCGATTCCCGTTCCCACGGTTACGTAAAAAACATAGTGATAGCCGCGAGCCGCTCCCCAACGCGTCTCAGCCAGCGCCGCCGCATTCGAGTCTTTATCGACTTTGACCGGCTGCCGATATCTTTCTGCGATTTTTTCGGCCAACGGATAATTGCGCCAGCAGGGAACGTTAGGAGGGTTGAGAATTACGCCCGTACGGGGATCGAGCGGTCCGGGTGCGCAGATGCCAATGCGTTCAAATCGGTCGTCGGGCGAAGCGATCTCGGAAATCGCATCGATGGCATGAATGACGGCCTCGAGCCCCGCTTCCGGTGTGCTGTTTGCGACCATCGGCTTGCGCAGCTGTTTGATGATTTTTCCGTCGCAATCGACCAGCCCAACCGCGATCTTGGTGCCACCGATATCGACTCCGAGATTCAGCGGCTTCTGACTCATGGCTGCTTCTCCGGTTCGGCATATTGCAGCTTGATGGTTTTGATCTCATAAGGCTTGGTCGCTACGCCGACCTCGTTCTTTTCGACGGAAGCGTTTCCGATCACTCGTTCCATCAAGTCCGTTTCAGCCGCCGACTCTGTCCCTGTGGGAACCTGCAATTTAACCTCGCCGGCCTTGCCCGCCCACTCGTAGAAGCGCAGAATCAGCGCGTTATCGTCTTCGGCCTTCTTGAGCGCCGTGACGATGATGTTCTCATTGGGGGTTTGCACGAAGGAGTGCTCCGGGGCGAGCGCTCCCTGGTGCCGCTCTACTTGCATAGAAATGAGTTTGTAATTCAGCTCATATCCGCGGCGGATGGTCAGCGCATCCTTCCAGCCGCCACCATGCGGATACAACGCATAGGTGAACTCGTGATGCCCTTCGTCGGCATGAGGGTCGGGCCATTCCGGCGAGCGCAGCAGGGAAAGGCGGAGTACGTTGCCCTTTCCGTCGTATCCGTACTTGCAGTCATTGAGCAGGCTGAACCCGTGCTTTTCGTCGGAAATGTCGGCCCAGCGCTGCGCCGGCACTTCAAACTGCGCCTTTTCGGCGGGTGTGTTGCGCGTGGTAGGGCGCTCAATCGATCCGAAAGGAATTTCATAGGTGGCGTGATCGCTATGCGCGCTGACAGGGAACGCGACTTTTAGGAGAATGTGCTTTTCGTGCCACTCCACCTGCATCTTCACGTCAACGCGCGGTACGCCGGCATAGAGCGTAATGTCGCGAATAAAAGTCGAATTCTGAAAATGATTCTTCACTTCGATGACCGCGCGAAGCGGTCCGTTCTCAATGAGCTTCACTTCGTCGGCTTTGTCCAGGTCCCAATGCTGTTTTTCAAAATCGGCATCGATGTTCCAGGCGTCCCACTGCTGGGGCTTGTCGACGAAGGTTTGCAGAAGATTTCCGCAGGTCGTGTTGGTCGGGCCACCAGTATCCGTTTCCGATGGAGCCAGCGCCTCAGTCGCGCTGCGCTTGTCAAACAGGCTGGTCATGCACCCGGTTTGCGGATCGATTTTCAGGCGGATGTATTCGTTCTCGAGCACATCTTCGTTCGGAGAAGTCGACGCCTTGAGCGTGGAATGAAACGCCGGAAGTCCGGCGGCAGCACTAATGCCACGCACAAAGTAAGTCGCGTAGCCCATGGACGGGGTTTTCGTCAACAGAAGAAGCTTTACGCGGTGCGTGTCCGCGTCCCACGCGATTTTTTGGTGCGCTAGAACCAGCTTTCCGCTGGAATCAAATACTTCGAAACCTCCCGCCGGTGCGGGCAATTGGGCTTCGATCTCGGTTACCTCCGTTCGCGGCCACGAAAGCGAATTGAACAGCATAACCGGCACACCATTGCCCTCGGTATTCACGTGCGCCGCAATCTCGCGAAGAGAGGCTCGTGTCGTGTCTTCGGCAAATCGATCGACGATCTCCAGATTGCGTTTCGCATCGAGATAATTCACCGCAATGCCCGAACCGGGCATGATGTCGTGGAAGTGATCGAAGAGCAGGCGCTTCCAGTTCTGCTCCATCCCATCCTGGGGATACGCGCGGCCATAAAGCGACGCCAAAGACGAGAATTTTTCCGCATTCAATATCAGTTCCTCCGCCTGCCGGATTCGCCTCTTCGTCTCTGCCTGCGTGGTGAAGACGCCGCGATGATATTGGAAATAGAGTTCGCCATCCCAAGCAGGAACCTGCATACTGGGAAGCTTTTTTTCGAGGTCGCTGAAGAAGTCGCTGGCGAAGCTGAATTTTAGCTTGGCAAACACTGAATCGGGGGCGCGGAGTTGATCGGCGTGGTCGAGCATCACGCGTGTCGGCCCTCCGCCATGATCTCCGACGCCGTAGAGATGCATCATTTCCGGATGATCGGTGAGCTTCGGGCCGTAGATTGAGGGCATCCAGATGGAAAGATCTTGCGCCAGCGGTTCGGCGTCGATGCCGCCGGCGTAATCATGCGGAAAATAGGTCAACAGTCGGCTGCCGTCGGGAGCTTGCCACCAGAAAAGTTTGTAAGGGAAGGTGGTGAATTCATGGGCCCACAAGAGTTTCTGAGTTACAAAATAATCCATGCCGGATTTCTTGTAGATCTGCGGAAGTTGCCAGTTGTAGCCGAACGAATCCGGATTCCATCCGATCTTCACGTCCACGCCAAAATTTTTTTCGAAATATCGTTTGCCCACCAGAATCTGCCGCACCAGCGATTCGCCGGCGGGCATGTTCAAATCCGGCTCAACCCACATTCCGCCGATGACTTCCCATCGTCCTTCTTTCACCCGCTGCTGGATTTCTTTAAACAGGTCGGGATATTTTTCCTGCATCCATTCATAAGCGCGAGCCGACGACATGGTGAACTTGAAATCGGGATACTCACGCATGAGGTCGAGCACGCTGCGGAAGGTATTGCGCACGACTTCCACGGTCTCGGTCCACGGCCATAGCCAAGCCATGTCGATGTGTGAATTCCCGACGAGCCGAATCGTGAATTGTTGCATCCAGGGCTGGAGACTTTGGAGTTTGACTTGGGCCGCCTGGAGCGACATATCGAAAGCGGACTGATCGCCGCGATCCAGCGGAGAAAAATCGATTGCTTTCACGGCATCGCCCAGTTGCTGCTCGCGCTCCGCTTTCCCGTCTTCATAGGCGGCAATGATGGGGCGCGCCGCCAGGATTTCGCTGCGCAAGAATTCTGGGTCGGGACGCGGAGGCCGCGGCTGAATAATGAGTTCGCTGTGAAAGAACTCCGACTGCACTTGATCTCCGGCGACCACGCGCGCCGCCACTAGAAATCTCTGCCCGGGTTCGGCGTTTTCGGTCAGCAGCACCGGCAGGATGTTGTCGTCGTCGCCGCGGTACAGGATCGCGCCGTTGGAAAACACCGTAATCATCAGGCTATCGGGACTGCCGAAGCGCAGATCGAGCAGCACGCGCGATCCCTGTGTCGCATAGCCATTGACCCTCTGCGGAATCGTGACCCAGCGCCGGAAGACGTTGGTCCCGGTGAAGTGCTGTTCGTCGGGATGATCGCCACCTGGACCCGAAACGTTCTTCACGGTGAAGCTGTCCCATCCGGAATCATTCAAGGCGGGATCCTCTGGATGCGGGATATCGGTATGGAAGCGCCATTCGGCTTGGCTCTGCCGCAAAAGGGATTGCAGCCGATCGAGCGTAGCTTTGTAAGGGTCGGGGCTGGAGGAGTTTTGTGCCGCAGCAACGGCGTGCACATTGGCCGAAATCAGGATCGCGGCAAGAATGAACAAAAAAGACGAGCGCTTCATTGAACTCTCACCTCGATGAGACAAGGAAGATGGAGGAAACCCATTAAGATATCACCCCACCGCCGTTGGCG
>JASHPL010000147.1 GCA_030038125.1 Candidatus Sulfotelmatobacter sp. | reverse complement strand
CATCTTGCGTTTGCCTTCCGGGGTGGTAATGCGAATGTAAAGCGTGACCTTGAGGTTCGGCATGCAGTATTCCCTGAATCTGAAATACTGCGTCCCACTGGAAAACCTTCGGATTTCCTGAAAAAGTGTATCCAGAAAGTGTATCCAGACTTTTCAGGAAACCTAAGCCACTGAGTTTATTGAGCGTTTCAAGGATTGGTGGGCAGTGCAGGATTCGAACCTGCGACCTCCTGCTTGTAAGGCAGGCGCTCTAACCAGCTGAGCTAACCGCCCCTCGTATGCTGACGCGACGTGAGCCGCGCTGCTCGGAACTCGAATGAGGGGCATCCGCGCGAACCGCGCCACCACGAGTATACGTGAGGCAGGAAAAGAGGGTCAAACACGGAATCGGTTTTCCCCTCTCGCGTGTTCTCAACTCTCCAATCGCGTGGTTGCTCCACGGCTCGGCTGCTAGACTCTCTGCGTGCGGCGTCTCATCATCAATGCCGATGATTTTGGATTCACCTCAGGTGTGAATCGCGCAATCGTCGAGGCGCACAGGCAAGGAGTGGTGACGTCATCCACTTTAATGGCAAAGGGACAGGCGTTCGAGGAGGCGGTGCAGCTTGCCAGAACTGTGCCAGGACTAAGCATCGGATGCCATGTGGTACTCATCGATGGCGAGCCCGTACTTGATGCTCCCAGGATTCCTTCGCTGGTGGTCGCGGCTTCACGTCCAGCTTTTCGAGATGGACTGAAGGCTTTTGCCATGCGCGCTATCGGCGGACGCATGAGAGAAGCGGACATTACTGCGGAAGCGGGGGCACAAATTCGGAAGATTCAATCCGAAGGCATTACAGTCTCTCACTTCGACACGCACAAGCACACTCACCTTTTTCCGAAGATTCTGCGGCCACTCATGCGGGCGGCGGCAGAGTGCGGTGTGCGCGCGGTAAGAAATCCCTTTGGACCGAGGTTACCGTTGCGATCGACTCAACTTTTGGCTCAACCGAAATTCTGGACTCGCTACGCCGAATTGCATGTCCTGAATCGATTTGCGACGAAGTTTCGCGCAGCTGTAGAGCGGGAGGGTTTTGCCACTCCGGACGGAAGTCTGGGAATTGAGGTAACGGGAGCTCTCGACCAGACGCTTTTTCAAGCGATCGCGCGGAATATTCCGCAAGGAACGTGGGAGTTTGTTTGTCATCCCGGATATAACGATAAGGATCTGCAAGCGGCACAGACGCGACTGCGAGAATCGCGGGAGGTGGAACTGCGAGCGTTGACGCTGCCGGCAGCGCGGGACCTGCTGGTGCAAGAGGGGGTTGAGCTGATCTCGTATCAGGATCTCTCTTGACGTGTGAATTTGCGCTTCCCCAGCATGGCAATGAGGATTGGCCCGGCATATGCTTTGGATTTCCCCATTCGGGCTAAGTACTCTCGTAACGTTTCCGATTAGCTCCAAGTAGTATGATGGTCTTACAGTTAGAGACTTTGCTGCGTGCGGGGAGGTTGTGTCGCTCATGTCGGCCCAAGGGTCAGCACCGCGTGCCACTCTGGACCTGAAGGTACGAGTGTGGGGAATGGGAGCGAACGATCAGCCCTTCTTCCAGAACGCGACCGCACAGAATATCAGCGCGACGGGTGCGTGCATCTATGGCATCGAACCTGACCTGAAAGTGGGCGATGTCATTGCCGTGCAGTACGAAGGCAAGAAGGCGCGCTGCAAGGTCATTTGGGTGGTGGATGCCGGCGCCCTGAAGAAAACGCAAGTTGGAGTTCAGCTGATCGCGGACCAGGAGTGTCCCTGGGCGGCCGTGCTTCCGCATGACATGAAACCGGAAGAGCGGACCATTCAAAATCAGGACAATCGCCGGAAATTCGCCCGCCACAGAATCTCTTTTCCCCTCGAACTGCGCGATGAGCGCGTAAATACTCCTCTGCGCGTGAATGCCACCGACATCAGCGGGAATGGCTGCTACGTCGAGACCGTTATGCCGCTTGCTGTGGGAACAGCTATGCGTGTTGATTTCTGGATGGGAGAAGAACATCTCACTTCCACTGCGGTGGTGCGAACGCGCGATCCGGGAGTGGGGATGGGCATAGAATTTACCGGCATGCCGGAAGAAACTAAGAAACGATTCCAAGTGCACCTGGAGAAAATCGATCCGGGAACATCACTCGCGGCGAAAAAGGGCCAGTAGCCCTCTTCTCGTGCTGCAACGCGATCCTCGTATAAAATCTGCAACTGCGGCCAGTTCCAGCCATCGAATCCGAGCAGTATCGGGAGCATACGTCCGCGCATGAGAATCGGAATCACCGGTTACCCAACGTACGGAGGCAGTGGAGTGGTCGCAACGGAGCTAGGCCAGGAGTTGGCCCAGCGGGGACACGAAATCCATTTCATTTCCTACGCACAACCGATTCGCCTCAGGGGCGAAGAAGCCAACATCCACTATCACGAGGTTGAGGTTTCACGATACCCGTTGTTCGAGTATCCACCCTACGATCTGGCACTGGCGACGCGCATGGCGGAGGTAGCACAGCTCTACGATCTTGACCTGTTGCACGTGCACTATGCCATCCCGCATTCGGTCAGCGCGTTGCTGGCCCGGCAGATGCTGGCTTCCGGACCTCGCGGGCGGCGCTTGCCGTTCGTTACCACTCTGCACGGAACAGATATTACACTGGTCGGGCTCGACCGCTCCTACTTGCCGATTACGCGCTATTCAATCGAGCAGAGCGACGGCGTAACCGCGATCTCCAACTACTTGCGTGATCGCACGCTTCGGGTTTTCGACGTGAAGAATCGAATCGAAGTGATTTACAACTCGGTCAACTGCGACGTTTACAAGCGCGATCCGGAGACCGTGGCGAAACTGCGGGCGGAGTATGCGCCTAACGGCGAGCATGTGTTGGTGCATCTCTCGAATTTTCGACCGGTAAAGCGCCTCACCGATGTGATTGAGATCTTCGATCGTGTGCACAAGCAACTGCCATCGCGACTGCTATTGATCGGTGATGGACCCGACCGTTCGGTGGCCGAATGGCTGGCGGTACAGAAAGGGATTCACAATGATGTTCTGTTCCTGGGCAAGCAGGATCAGATCTACGACAAGATCGGCGTCGCTGACATTATGTTGATGCCCAGCGAACTGGAATCGTTTGGACTGGCCGCCTTGGAAGCCATGGCTTGTGAAGTCGTGCCCATCGCGACACGGGCGGGCGGAGTTCCGGAAGTAGTAGACCATGGCGTTACTGGATACCTCGCCGACGTGGGTGATGTGGAAACGATGTCGCGCTACGCACTTGAGCTACTGCGAAACGAGCACCAGTTGCGCGAGATGGGAAAGCGGGCACGGGCAGCAGCGAAAGCACGGTTCTGTTCCACCGAAATCGTCAAGCAATACGAAGACTTTTATCGCCGCGTGCTCGAGCGCCCGGCATAGAAGCCTTCCGGAACGGAACTGGCGGATTCGACCAAGGGTAAGCGGATTCGGATTAGCGTTCCCCGGCCTTCGTGGCTATCGATGCTCATGCGGGCGGCGCCTCCGTAAAGTACCTGCAGGCGTTCCGAGATGTTCGCCATGCCAATGCCCATGCCGGACCAGTTTCCGTTCCCGGATTGTGGACGTCCCATTCCTACCCCGTCATCCTCGACCTCGATAATCAATCTCGAATCAGTCACGCGGCTGCGCAAGTAGATGCTTCCACCTTCCACTTTCGGGCTCAACCCATGTTTGATGGAATTCTCGACCAGAGGCTGAAGCAACATGCAAGGGATGACGACATCGAGCGAGGCGGGATCGACTTCCTTGACGACTCGCAGCTTGTCGCGGCCGAAACGAACGACTTCAATATCCAGATAATTGTCGATAAATTCGAGTTCTTCGCGAAGCGGGGCAAAGGCTTCGCTGCTGTTAAGCAGGCGCCGAAGAATGGTCGCCAGCTTGGAGATGACTTCGCGTGCTTTATCCGGATCAAAGCGAACCAATGAAGAGATCGAATTCAGAGTGTTGAAAAGGAAATGAGGATTGACCTGGTTCTGCAATGCTTCCATGCGGGCGTGCAGCAGAAGACGCTCCTGCTCTTCCAGCTTGATCTGCGTACGCACACTGTTGAAAATTTTAAGCTCGATCCCGATCGCGATAACCGTCGCGGCGTAGATGGCGACCTCAACCCAGATGTTCTCGGGGCTCTCCAGAACAAAAATGGAGCGGGGAAATACGCGGGCCACCTGAATCTCCACAAAGCGCAGCGCCAGCACCGTGATGAAAAACATGATTTGCCAGTCAAAGAGGCGCGGCTTGGGCAGATTGCGGCGAATGAGCCGATAAATGCTGAGATCGATGAAAGGCGAGAACGACCAGATATCGTCCTTGTCGGCGGCCATGCTGCGCAGCTGACCGGAGATGAGTCCACAAAGCACCAGAAACGGAATGGCAGCCCATTCTCCATGCCACAGCGCGGGCAGGCCCATGAGAACACCACCGAGCGAACCGGCCCAACGGCCTCCGATCACGCCTAACAAAAGAGTGGTTTCGAAGCTCAGATCGCCGGCGAGGAAGCTTTTCTGTGAGAGTCTGATCCAGACCCCGATCGTGATGGGAAGGCTGAACCAGAGAACCAGGTAGATCTTCTGGCGCAGGGTTCGTTCTTCACGAAACAACAGAGATTTAAATTCCAGGGAACGCACCAGAGTGCTCGAAACAGCGGCAGCAACACCCAGCTTCAAGAGCAGATTAACGAGGATGAGCCGAGGTTCCATGAAGGCAAGTCGTCAGAATACGTATCAGCGAGCGCTCCAGAAAACTGTAGCACGAAGCGGGAAATCGAAATGCAGTGCAAGAAGCCATTATCCGCGAAAAGTCACAGCGTGCTGCAAAGGCCAAAATCGCTTGTGCTCTTCGGTGATTCCGCGAGACTCTTCCTTGAACCCCCTTTTGTTCTTCGTGGGTCAGAAACACGCGTACCGGCGGGTGCCCGTTCCTAATGTCGTTTACTTAGTCGCATTCATCCGAATGCGAGTTCCTTCGCGCGCTGCGCGGCTTTGACGACAGCTTTGATCAGCGTGACGCGGAGCTTCCCTTCTTCCAGTTCCATGATGGCATCGATAGTGCATCCCGCGGGAGTGGTCACAGCGTCTTTCAGCAAGGCAGGATGATCGCCGGTCTCGAGCACAACGCGAGCGGCACCCAGAGTGGTCTGCGCAGCCAGCAGGGTTGCGATATCGCGCGGCAGGCCGACTTTGACTCCGGCTTCGGCCAGGGATTCCAAAATGATGTAGATGTATGCCGGGCCGCTGGCCGAAAGTGCGGTGACTGCGTCCATGTGCTTCTCGTCGAGAACGACTGTTCGTCCAACCACGTTGAACATATGAGAGGCCAGCGCAAGATCGTGTGCGCTCGCGTACTTTCCCTTGCAAATGGCGGTCATTCCGCTGCCCAGAAGACAGGGCGTGTTGGGCATGGCGCGGATGACGGGCACATTCGAAGGCAGGTTTCGTTCGATCATCGCGGTCGGCACGGAGGCGGCCACGGAGATGATCAGATGCTTTGGAGTGAGCGTGCTGCCAATTTCGCGGACCACATCTTCGACCACCTGCGGCTTGACGGCGATCACGATAATGTCGGCAGCAGTGACCGCGTCGGGGTTACTGGTGCCAACCTTGATCTTCAGTTTCTGCGCCAGGGCCCTGGCGCGCTCGTGATGGGCGACGGTGGCGTAGGTCGATTTTGGAGCGAGCAGACCATTTTTCAAAAGGGCTTGCAGAATGATGCCGCCCATCTTCCCGGCACCAAGAAACGCGACTTTCTTTTTGGACAAATCGGTGGCTACTGAATCATTTCCCATGATCTTTCCTTAACACCAAAAGCTTCACCACGGAGTGCACAGTGGAACACAGGGAATTTTTTTCCCCAATCTCAGCACACTTTCACGCCGCGCTTCAGGCGAAGACCCAACTCAGCTGCGCCTTCGCGTGAAGTCGACGAGGGCGCGGAGCCAGCGTCGTGCTGATTCCCGCGTCATGCTGATTATAGATGTGATTTTCATTCTGTCCTGCAGCCGGTGGTGCTCTTTGCCGGCCAGAGAAAGGAATATGGTGAGAAACGGCGCGGTGCTCCAAGCAGGCGGAGTCGTCTTATGGCTTCTAGCCTGCGGGTCCGGCGGGCAGAAGAAGGCTATGAGTCCTTGATTTTCAGGAGGACGACAAGAGACTCGATAGTCGGCTAGAAGCCTTTGTTCCCGCTCGAAGGAGTGAAATGCAGGGTCAAGGAATATCCCGGAAGGCTTACGGGAACACTATAGTCAGCCGCGACGTAAATCGCCGGGGCGCCCACCGTACCGATATGCTTCACAGCGACTTGCTCCGGAGTAAGCACAATACCGTGGTCCTGCGCTTTTCTGATGACGGCGTTGGAAATATCGTCGTCGGTTTCACGCGGGTTGGCGCCAGCCATCATGGCGATATTCTTCAGATCGTCGGTGAAGGAATAGTTACTAAGCTCTGGAGGAATGATCTGAAAACAGGCATAAACCACTCCGACCATGACGAGAAATCCGATAAGCGCTTTAAATGTTCCCATGTCCCGCGATTCCTCAGGCGCGGGATATGGAATCGCTCAGCCCGCGCGCAGCATTCCCTGAAAGTATTCGACGATCGTCGTGATCGTAACATCGCGCACTTCGCGAGTCGAACGGAAAACGACTTCCACAGTACCTTCGGTAACCTTCTTGCCCACCGTGATTCGAAAGGGGATACCGACCAAATCAGCATCTTTGAATTTGACTCCCGGCCGTTCATCCCGGTCGTCGAGAATCACGTCAAATCCCGCAATTTCCAGGCGTTGAGCGACGTCTTCGGCTACCGATTTCACGGCCTCATCCTTCACGCTCACCGGCGCGACCACGATTTCAAATGGGGCGATGGCGGCCGGCAGCCAGAATCCGTCCTCGTCGTTGCCCTGTTCGATCGCAGCCGTGAGAATGCGTTCAACCCCGATGCCGTAGCAGCCCATGATCGGCATCACTTCTTTGCCGTTCCGGTCGAGCACCCGCGCGCCCATCGATTCAGAATAGCGATAGCCCAGCTTGAAGATATGGCCCACCTCCACGGCGGTGTCGATGCGCAGCGGCTTGCCGCAATTCGGACAGGCCTCGCCGGCGGTGACCGAGCGCAAATCGGCGTACGCAGTGGGATGAAAGTCTTTCCCGGGCGTGAGATTTTTCAGGTGATAATCTTTTTTGTTTGCGCCTCCGATCAGATTGGTGCGTCCTTCTAGAGCCTTGTCGACCAGAAGCACCGGTTTGTCGCCATCCGTCTTGAAATCCTTTGCCCATTCAATGCCGATGGGGCCGAGATATCCTGCAGGGGACTGGAACAGCATCTCGATTTCGGCCTCTTCCATGGGCCGCGTCGGGGTTGCGATTGTGGCATTCAGTTTCGCTTCGTTCAGTTGATGATCGCCGCGCATCAGTACCACGACGGCGCGAGACTTGGCTTTGCTTCCTTCCTTTCCCTTGCTGGCTCCGTCGCTGGCAGGTTCGTTCGTCATCAGCGCCAGCGTCTTGATCTTGTTCTTCGGAGAAACTCCTAGAAACTTTGCCACATCTTCAATCGTCTTCTGCCCTGGAGTGTGCACCAGCAGCGGCTTGCCGTCACCCTCCGCTTTCAGATCTTCGACGGGCCACAGCGTCGAGGTGGCTTTCTCCAGATTCGCCGCGTAGTTGCAGCCATCGCAGCTCACAATCTGATCTTCCCCAGCGGGCGTACGCACCATGAACTCGTGTGACTCCTTGCCGCCCATGGCGCCAGAGTCAGCCTCGACCACCATGTACTTCAATCCGCAGCGGTCAAAGATGCGGCAGTAAGCGTTGTAATGCTTACGATAGGAAACATCGAGCCCTGCCGCGTCGATGTCGAAAGAATACGAATCTTTCATCATGAACTGGCGCACGCGCAGCAGCCCGGATCTCGGCCGTGGTTCATCGCGGAATTTCGGCGCAATCTGATACCAGATTTGCGGCAGTTGCTTGTAGCTGCGTAGTTCCTTGCGGGCGATCTCGGTCATGACTTCTTCTTCGGTCATGCCGAGACACAAGTCGCCGCCTTTGCGGTCTTGCAAGCGAAACAAATTTTCGCCCATGAGGCTCCAACGGCCACTGGCTTCCCAGAGCTCGCGCGGATGCAGCGCGGGCAGATAGAATTCCTGACCAATTTTGTCCATCTCCTCGCGAACGATCTCTACTATCTTGTTGAACGACCGATTGCCGAGAAAGAGAAACGAGTAGATCCCCGCCGCAAGTTGACGAATGTAGCCCGCACGTACCAGGAATTTATGACTGGCGACCTCGGCGTCGGCTGGTGCCTCGCGCAGAGTAGGAATGAACAGTTGCGACCAACGGTGCATAGTTTTTCGAGTACGAGTCCTGAGTCGCGAGCCTCGAGCATGAAAGTACTGGCACTCGCTGGCCTCAGTGGAGAATTAATTATTGTAAATGATTGCTCTCGGAGACATTAGAAGAACTCAGTTCGCGGTAGTGGCTTAGTCTGAATTTCAGATGAATAGTGGCGACCCCGAGACGTGACTTCTTGCCAGCCGGTCGAGAGCCTACCTTACCGTTTTCTTCGAGAATCTTAATCGATCGAACTGAAACAAAGGTCCTTTGGTTGCACCTGAGGCGAGCGGCACGCAGGGCGCAGCATCCTGGGAAGGTCCCGACACCCAGCGGGCAAAGGAGCCAATGGCGAACACGCGTGGACGGTGTCTGGCTCTCGCGCTTCTCATTATTGGCCTGTGGTTTGCTATGCCCGTGGCTAGTTGTCGGGAAAAATCTTCTTCTCCCCCGTCGAATTCACCGTCCTCGAAAACCCCCTCTCCTCCGAACTCCCTCTCAGCACCTCAGGCGACTACCTGTGCGGAAAATAACGGCAAACCGTGCCCAGGCTGGGTGCACAAGTTGGTTGGGCCCTATCCAAGCCAACCAGAAGGCAATCCTCCATCCATCTGGTTCTGGACGCATCGAGGTGTACGAGCCATTCGAAGGCATCTCTCGCACCACGGCACTGCACAACCAGCGCCATGATGCAGCGGCCGTTACAACGCGAGCTGCTTCAGAATCTCTTTCCCGAGTTTCTGCGCCTCGCCGAAAAATCTCTGATACTCCACAAATAGACGGTTTAACTCCAGCGATTGCTCGGCAGTCAGCCTCTTGCGCAGAATCATGTCGCGTAGGTGCACCGGGTTGGGTAGGGTTGCGTCTTCGGTCAACTCTTCCAGCGCCGCATTGGGATCGTAGTGATACATGGAACCTCAATTTGGGAAATTGTGTGATTGTGGAATTCGAAACCCTTCGCGAGACATGATTTAGCGGTTGCACACCTGGCCGGTGATTCAATATCTACATCATTTCCGTTCCCCACAAATCGTGCAAATGTACGATGCCTTCCAGGTTACCAGCGCGATCGACCACCATCAGCGAAGTGATTTTCTTTTCCTCCATGATGGCGAGGGCAGTGGCGGCAAACTCGCCGGCAGCAATTGTCTTGGGTTTTTGCGTCATCGCCTCGCCAGCGGTAAGGTCCATGGCGTCTTTTCCGCGTTTCTCCAGCAGACGACGCAGATCTCCGTCGCTGATGACGCCCACCAGTCGGTCGCCTTCGACAACCGCGGTGACCCCCAATTTTTTCCGTGACATCTCGTAGACGACCTCGCGCATTTGCGTTTTCGGGGAAACACGCGGCAGCGCATCGCCTGCGTGCATCAAGGATTCGATTCGCGCCAGCCTCTTACCTAGTTTTCCGCCGGGATGCAGATTGGCAAAATCTTCTTCTTTGAAGCCGCGCCGCTCGCTGAGCGTGACAGCTAGTGCGTCGCCTAATGCCAGCATTGTCGTCGTGGATGCGGTGGGCGCGAGACCGAGCGAGCAAGCTTCCTGCGCAACTGAGCAATCGAGAGCAACGTCAGCGGCTGCAGCGAGCGTGGATATTGAAGTGGGTGCCCCGGCCTTACCTCGCTCCTTGTGCGAGACAGGATCGGAATTTTGACCTTGTGTCCGGGAAACGCTTGTCCTTCGTCTGCCCCGTTGCAGAGAATTGGTCAGGCAGATTTCATCTCCCGTCATCGTG
>JASHPL010000146.1 GCA_030038125.1 Candidatus Sulfotelmatobacter sp. | reverse complement strand
TTCGGTGGCACGGCAGGCGCGATATATATGGGCCATTTCATTGCCCTGAGGGAGAAGCTGCACTCGAACCTCCTGGGACTTCACGTTACCGCCGGCAATTGGATTACAGATCAGAACCTTCGTGCCATGACTGCGGGGCTGTATGCCAAGTCGTCGGGTGTGGTCAATGCCGGCGCCCGTGCCGTCGATCTGATTGGGGCGCGAGTGCGGCTGCAGTCGTACAGCCTGAGTCTCAATGACGGATTTCTGCTGATTGCCTGGAGTTGTGCGTGCGCGCTGGTCGTCATCGCTCTGCTGCGCAGGTCGCCGCTGAACTATGGCGATCTCAGCGCCATGCAGAAGATTCCCGACCGCAGGAAGGGATCGAATCCATGAAACGAACCGCGGCATTTTTCGTGATGGCGACGATTGCTTCATCCACCTGGGTCTCGACCGCCCAGGAAGCTAGCACTAGCCTGTCGCCTCGCCATTTGACAATGCAGGAAGCCGTTCAATTGGGGCTCAAACGCAACCACGACATTCGCATCGCCGGCTACCAGGTCGAGGAGAAAGAACACGCCAAACGAATCGACAAGAGCCAGTATTTTCCGTCCATCCGAAACGACAGCAATTTCATGCATGCGACAGACACGGAGTTAATTGAGATCAGACAGGGTAGCCTCGGCGTTGCCGGGGGAACGCAAATTCCGCCTGTGAATGCAGTCATCAGTCAGGGTGGCAAGAACTTTATAACGAGCGGCACCCAGCTCACACAACCGTTGACGACCCTGCTCAAAATCAAAGAGGAAAACGATCTCGCAGAGGCTGAACTCAAGGCCACACGCAGTAAGGCGCAACTTACTGCCAACGACGTAGCACTCGCCGTTCATCAACTCTATTACCAGATACTCATTGCTCAGGCACACCGCAGCGCGACCGAAGCGCGCATCAAAGCCTCCGAGGAGCTTCAGAATGAGCGAGTCGAGCAGGTTAAGTTTGGCAGCAGTCTGGAGCAGGATTTGATCGACAGCCGGGCCCAACTGTTGCAATCGAAACAGGAAATCCTAACCATCGATCTTCAACTATCGGATCTTAAGTTGAAGCTCAACGACTTAATCGGCCTGCCCTTGAACACGGCCGTGGATCTGGATCCCGCCGTTTCCGAGTTTCAAGCAACGTGTGAGCGGAAGGAATGTGTCGCGGCCGCCGAGGCAGCGCACCCGGAAATCCTTGCCGCTCGAGCTGAAGTGGAAAAGGCTGCGGCAGGTGTCCGCCTAGAAAAGACAGACATCTGGGTTCCGGATATCGATGCTTTTGCGCGTTACAGTTATCAGGAGAACGTACCCTTCCTGGCACGCAACTTTGGCACGTTCGGAATCCACTTCGGGTATGACCTGTTCGATTCTGGTCGCAAGAGAGCGCTTCTCCGCGAACGTCAATCGCAGCTGTCACAAGCAAAGGAAACTCTGGCAAAGCTTGCGGACGAGGTCGACCTTGCGGTCGAAACAGCCTACAACAAGCTGGCAAGAACAGAACAGATGCGAAAAGTGTCTGAGGAAGTGCTCGCACTGCGCAGCGAATCCAACCGGGTGCGGCAGGACGAACTGTTGCGGGGAGCGGCACTACACTCGCAGGCCGAAGCCACCACAGCCCAGGAATACGATGCCAAGGCTCTCCTCTTGCAATCGCAGTTGGAGTACCAGCAGGCCCATGATGAGCTGTTGGACGCGATGGGCAGGACAGTCCAATGAGCGACGTTCCCTTTGCAACTGCGTGGCGAGACGCTGCTACGCCTCACATACCCAGGTTGGTCCGCAGCGTCTTGAGTAGGAGTTGATGATCGAACGGCTTCACGAGGAACTCGACTGCGCCCTGTCTCATAGCCTGAGTTCGTGCCGCGACATCGTCAAACGCGGTAATAACGACGACTGGGGCATTGCATCCCTCGTCTTTGAGCCTCGCCTGCAATTGCAGCCCCGACATTGTTGGCATGCGGATATCGATGATGAATGCCGCGGCCTCTCTATGCGTACCGGAGTCGAGGAAGGATTTTGCCGATCCGAAACATCGCACCTCAAACCCTGCCGACTCGACGAGATCACGCAGTGAATCCTGCACAGCATCATTATCATCGATGATGGCAATCAATTTTGACATCTGGCCCAGGCACGCCGTGCAGACCGCCTAACGTCGTGGCTGTCACGTTTTACCCTTCTCTGCATAAGCGATTAGGCCGGAGCACGTAAATGGAAAGCGGGTGATTTTGCGATGAAATATAAATGAAGGGCAGGAACTTATTGATTCTTAAGTTAGTTATCCATGTTACTCAAACGTCCCTGCCTTGATCTTCGACAATTCAGCTTCGTATTGGTACAGTTTTTAAACATTGTCTTCGCCTTCCAGGTATGGCTCGATGCACACCCTTCGCTCAGGTCAGGTTCGGTTCGGAGCCTTTCAGCTCGACCTCGGAACAGGGGAACTGTGGTCACCGCAAACGCCAGATCCTAACAATAAGGTTCTCCTGAGAGAACAAGTGTTTCAGGTCTTGCGGATGCTCCTTGAGCGCGAGGGCCAGATCGTCACCCGTGAGGACATCAAGGAAAAGTTGTGGCCCGACGACACGGTCGTAGATTTCGACTCCAGCATCAACGCGACAATCAAAACCCTGCGCCGTGCACTGGGAGATTCGGCCGATCACCCCCGTTACATCGAAACGTTGGCGCGGCGTGGCTATCGATTGATGCCGAGGATAGAGTATCCGGAGTTGTTGTTGCCTGGAACAGCCGTCGGGGACAGCCGTGAGCAAGGCGATCGATGCGCGATTGAGATACACGCTAAACGAGTTCGGCGGCGAATAAACCTTCCCGGGTGGAAAGCAGTGCTCGCGCTTGCCTCCGTTCTTCTTTTGATTCTCGCGGGCTACATTTCTTGGCGGCACCTTCGGGCTGCTGCAGTGCCGAAAACGGGAAAAACCATGCTCGCGGTCCTGCCGTTTGAGAACCTCACTGGCGATCCCAGCAAAGAATATCTTGCGGACGGTTTGACCGAGGAAACGATTTCACAGCTTGGCCGACTCAATCCCGAACACTTGGGTGTGATCGCGCGAACGTCCGTCATGGGATACAAGCACAAGGACGAACATCTGGACCAGATTGGACGAGACCTCTCGGTGCAGTATGTGCTGGAAAATAGCCTCCGCGAGAGCGGTGACCACATGCGCCTGACCGCTCAGCTGATTCAGGTGAAGGACCAAACTCATTTGTGGTCCCAGGATTACGACTATCAAGCCATGGACATTCTTAAAGTAGAGGATGAAGTGGCCAGTGCGGTTGCCCGTGCGGTCCAACTGCATCTGACTTCGCCGCAACAGGCAGAATTACCGCAGCTCCCACCAGTCAATCCGGACGCCTTCGATGCCTACTTGCAGGGATACTACTTCTTCGAGCGGAACACCGACAAAGACACGGAAACGGCATTGAAATACTTCGAACGCGCAACCCAGCTTGATCCTTCCTACGCTCTGCCGTGGGTCTGGGTCTCTCGGATACGAAACTTTCAGGTCAATGTGTCCCTTATTCCTCACGAGGAGGGTCGCCGGGAGGCCCGTGAAGCGATTGAGCGGGCTTTAGCGCTGAACCCGAACCTGGCAGAGGCGCATATCCAAATGGGACGGATTAAGGAGCAGGCCGATTTCGATTGGGCTGGAGCGAATACTTCCTTTCAACGGGCGATTGCTCTCGAACCAGGCAATCCCGAGGCTCTAAGACTGGCGGCGGACTCGGCAGTTTACCTCGGCCGCTTCGACGATGCTCTTCAATTGGACCGCCGAGCCGTTGACCTGGATCCGCTCAACGCAGACAGCTGGGAGGGCCTTGGAGAGACCGAGCTTTTCATGGGCCATCTAGACCAAGCAGCAGCGGATATGAAGAAGGCCATTGGACTGAACCCTGATGTTTGGGGGGCCGATGTTCGTTTAAGCCAAACCTACGTACTGCAGGCGCGGCCAGAGGATGCTTTGGCTCAAATCGAGGGCGTACGCTACGCTCCCCATCGTGCGTATCTGTATGCGCTTACCTATTACGCACTTGGTCGGCAAGAGGAGGCGGACGCCGCGTTGAGTGAGTTGATCGCGAAATATCATGCGAACATGGCGTACCAGGTTGCCGAGGTTTACGCTTTCAGGAACGAGTCGGATAAAGCCCTTGAGTGGCTGAACAGAGCTTACGCCCAACGCGATAGCGGTTTGATCGAAACGAAAGTGGATCCCTTCCTGAAGAGCTTGCATAAAGATCCTCGATATACCGCGTTCTTGAAGAAGCTCAACTTCCCGAGCTGATGGAACTGCTCCCTAATGTGAAGGCTTTCAAGTAGCCACTGCCGTTGACTCGGTCGAAAGGAGCGGTAACGTGAAGTGAAAAGTTGCGCCGTGTCTCTCGTTGGCGGTCGCCCACAACCGGCCGCCATGCAATTCCACGATGGAACGGCTGATGGCTAATCCCATGCCGCTCCCCTGCGGCTTCGTCGTAAAGAAGGCAGAAAATATCCGATCTACCTCTTCCGTCGGTAGCCCCACTCCGTTATCAGAGACCGAAAATTGGAGTTGACCGGTCTGCACTTGCGATGTAACGGTAAGCTCTCCGCCGGAGTCCTTCATAGCTTCGATGGCGTTGAGCATCAAGTTCATGAACACCTGTTGCAGTTGCACGCGGTCGGCGTCGATCTTGGGCAATTCGGTCGCAAGGTTGGCGTGCATGATAATGGAGCATCGAATCGCCTCATCCCGGAGCAATGTGAATATCTCCTGAACGATTCCGTTCACGTCGACCAACTCGCGTTGTGAAGGAGCCTTCTTGTACAGCGATCGTATATGGTCGATGATTTCAGCCGCACGATTCCCGTATTTATCAATTCTGGTAGCTGCGGCCCGGGCCCGGTCAAGGTTGGGTGGGTCGTGAGCAAGCCATTCAATGCAAGTGTTGGCACTGGTAATGGCGGCCGCGATGGGCTGCTTTATTTCGTGCGCTAAAGAGGCAGCCATCTC
>JASHPL010000145.1 GCA_030038125.1 Candidatus Sulfotelmatobacter sp. | reverse complement strand
ATGACTAAGTAGTTGACAATGCATGGACTTCCAGCGCTGGAAGATGCATCTGCAGCGACGAGGGAACTATGGTAGGCTTTCGTGATCTCTGCGGAGGCCGCTGTCCTGTGGCGACCCAATCACGAGTTGCCGACCGGCTACGGTTTGACGGTTTTGAGTTGGATGTCCGAGCCGGTGAACTGCGCAAGAATGGCGTGCGACTACGTCTGCGCGGCCAACCCCTCCAAGTGCTCGAGATCCTGCTGGAACGCGCCGGCGATGTTGTGACTCGCGAGGCGCTGCAAGCGCGAATCTGGTCGGCCGATACATTCGTCGATTTTGACCACAGCCTGCACAATGCGATTGCGCGGATCCGGGAAGTGCTGGGCGATTCGGCGGAGTCGCCACGTTATATCGAGACGCTGCCGCGCCGCGGATACCGGTATATCGGTCCGGTAGAAGATTTTCCTACGCTGCGGTTGGTGCCAGAAACGGTCGACCATACCAGTGAACCGGTTGTTCCGGTGAATCCGGCAAAGCGGAAGAGGAGTCTACTCCTGGTCCTGGCTTCTCTTTTCACGCTCGGCGTTGTTGTCGTGACCATATGGCATTCCATACACGCGGCGGGAGCTGTTCCGCCGATCCGCTCGTTGGCGGTCCTACCGCTTGAGAATTTATCGGGCGATCCATCGGAGGAATTCTTCGCGGATGGCATGACCGACCAGTTGATTACCGATCTGGCGCAAGTCGGCTCCCTGCGCGTCATCTCGCGAACTTCCGTCATGCGCTACAAAGGAGCAAAGAAGGCCCTGCCCGAAATTGCGCGTGAGTTGAACGTCGACGCCATCGTGGAAGGATCGGTGGTGCGTTCGGGTCCACGAGTGCGTGTCACGGCACAACTCATTCAGGCATCCGCCGATCGGCACCTTTGGGCAGATACATACGACCGCGATTTGGGCGATATCTTGAAGCTGCAAGGTGAAGTAGCGGATGCGATTGCCCGGCAAGTCCAGGCACGGCTGACTCGTCAGCAACAGGCTCAGCTTCACCAAGCCCATTCGGTAAGCCCCGCTGCTTATGATGCCTATCTCAGAGGGCGCCTCATCTTTACTACCGAATTCACCAAATCTGGTTCGCTCAAGAAGGCCAAAGCGTATTTCGAAAACGCAATCCAGGAGGATCCAAACTTCGCCCTCGCTTACGCAGGCTTGGCAGATACTTACGTCTATTTGGCGTTTACAGGAGGGTTGGCTAAGGAACAAGCCTATCGTTCGGCCAAGGACGCCTTGGCCAAGGCTGTAGAGTTGGACGACAACGTCGGCGAAGCCCACGACACCCTCGGTGTGCTCAGTTGGCTGTTTGATTGGGACTGGGACGCCGCCGATCGCGAGTTCAACCGCGCCATCGCTCTTGCCCCGAGCTACAGTTGCGCGCATGAAGATCGCGCCGGTTTTCTCGCCTTTATGGGCCGACGGGCCGAGGCTCTCGACGAGATCAGAAAGATCGACCAATTGGACTATGGTTTCAGTGCGGCGCATACTGAAACTAGTGTCTACTACGCGCTGCAGGATTTCCCTAATTTGATTGAAGCTAGCAAGCGGGGGCTGCTTTTGGACCCGAGTGACGGGGATCACCATCACAGCTTAGGCATCGGCTACGAAGGCACGGGTAGGATCGAGGAAGCGATCTCAGAGTACCGAAAGGCCATTGAGCTATCAGGCGGTTTGCAAGCCAGGGTAGCGCTGGCGCACGCTTATTCAGTCGCGGGCAAGAGAGCTGAGGCGGATAAGATTCTTCGCGATTTGGAGCGCAAACTAAAAGAGACTTCTGGTTCGCCCTATACGATAGCTACGATCTATGCCGGTTTGGGCGAAAACGACAAAGCGTTCGAGTTCCTAGAGAAAGCTTATTCGCAGAAGTCGCTCGAGATTCTTTCCCTGAAATCTGATTTGCTGCTGGATGGTCTACGTCCTGATCCTCGATTTGAAAGTCTCATGCGTCGCATAGGCCTGGTAAATTAGACTCGCAGTCCAGGCAAGTTGGCTGATCTTGTTGAAACATCCTGTGTCTCCGAGTAGAGGAGTGCCGATAGGCTGCAGGTTTTCCTTGGCTGTGTCCGCCGTTTCCAGCTTCGTGCCCGTTTAGGTCCACCATGGCACCACCGAGATATCTCCTCCCTCACAGACCCCACCGTGAAGATTTCCCGCAGCGGGTTCCTCAAGCAGGATTCTCCGGTCACGTCCAGACATGGCGAATCCGAGGTGGCAGCAACGGATGGCCCTGCTTGTGTCCTGATTCAAGTCTTGGCCCGACAGTTTCTAATGCCCATAGTCCGTCCCTCGATGTAGCAACGTGTCAACGTTATAGCAGAACTCAGACCAAAGTGCCTGCAAGTCAACCGAGAACTGATCAACGACAACCCCTGTCACAATCCGGGCAACAACTTGGCGTGCACAGAACTGTGGGGACGGATAAAACCGACTTGCGGCCGATCAGCCGATTTTGGGCCTCACTACTCGTGGTAACTAGTCATGTGATAGTAGTTGGTTAAGAACACTGAGGAGGTTTGGGATGAGCTCGTGGCAAGTGCAAGATGCAAAAAGCGCGGTTTAGCGAATTTCTGGATGCGACGATCAAGAAGGGACCACAGGTAGTTACGCGCCGCGGGATCGAAACGGCTGTCCTAGTACCGCTCGAAGAATGTAATCGCCGGCACAGAGCTGCACGTCCCACTCTCAAGACCCTGTTGTTATCCGTAGAGGCTCGCTCCGAGAATCTGGTCTGGGAACGCCACAGGCTTCGGCGGCGAAAAATCGTGGAGTTAAAGTGAACCGGTACTTGTTGGACACGAATGCTATTTCTGAGCTGCGCAAGCCACATCCGCATGGGGCGTTGTTGCTTGGGTCAATAATCAGCAAGAAGAGCAGTTGTTTCTGTCAGCCGTTACCCTGGGCAAATTGCAGGCCGGAATTGAGAGGACCCGGCGTCAGGATCCCGTGAAAGCGAGCGAGGTCGAATTGTGGGCGGAGCAGTGGCGGCGTCCTACTAGGTACTGCCGATGGACGCACTGTGTTTTCGGGAATGGGGACGCATCATCGATCGAAAACCAGACGAACTGTTGGAGTATGCCATGATCGCCGCCACGGCGCGCGTACATCAATTGATTGTTACCACAAGAAATGAAGCTGACTTCAAACGCCTAGACGTCCGGATTCTCAACCCATTCAAAAATCTCTAGTCATCGCCGCGGCTCGCAACTGTGTGCCAACAGTGTCACGGATTCCCCTCCAGTTGCTCGCTCAGAACCATGCGCTACCGCTAACAGCCTTTTGTTGACTAGCCGAGGGTTCCGCTCATAGCATGTTTCGCACATGATCGGCCGCGTCATCTCGCACTATCGCGTCATCGAAAAACTGGGTGGCGGCGGGATGGGCGTCGTCTACAAAGCCGAAGATACCGAACTTGGCCGCTTCGTCGCCCTGAAGTTCCTGCCAGCCGAAGTTGCCAACGATCCCCACGCTCTCGAACGCTTCCGTCGCGAGGCCCGCGCCGCCTCGGCGCTGAATCATCCCAACATCTGCACCATCTACGAAATCGGCAAGTACGAAGACCAATCGTTTATCGCGATGGAGTTTCTGGACGGGATCACGCTCAAGCATCGCATCGCTGGCCGTGCCATGGAAATGGAGTCACTGCTCGAGCAGGCGATCGAAATCGCCGACGCGCTGGACGCGGCCCACAACGGCGGCATCGTGCACCGCGACATCAAACCCGCTAACATTTTTGTCACGCGCCGCGGCCACGCCAAGATTCTCGATTTCGGTCTGGCGAAAGTAACTCCCGCCGCCGCGCCCGGCGCCCAGCCCACGCGAACCATCAGCGCCGAACAACTGACCAGCCCCGGCAGCGCCATGGGCACCGTAGCCTACATGTCGCCGGAACAGGCGCTGGGCAAGGAACTCGACGTCCGCTCCGATCTTTTTTCCTTCGGCGCGGTTCTCTATGAAATGGCGAGTGGCGCTCTGCCGTTCGCCGGAGAAACGACGGCCGCGGTCTTTGACTCGATCCTGCACAAGACTGCTCCACTGTTGACTCGCATCAACCCGCAGGCTCCGCCAGAGCTGGACCGCATCGTCAATAAGGCGCTCGAAAAAGACCTCGACATGCGCTACCAGAGCGCCGCAGAAATGCGCGCCGACCTCAAGCGCCTGAAGCGCGAAACCGACTCCGGCCGCTCCGCCGCTGCCGCGCCTCAGGCCAGCCGACAAATTCGTCTGGCATACATCGCCGCCCCCGTGCTGCTCACGCTGATCATAATCGCAGGAGCCTTCTTTGCCTCGCACGGCCCCTTGCCACCACCGCGTGTGATTTCAACCACCCAGCTCACCAGCGACAACCTTCCCAAAGCCTACGTCGTCACTGACGGCCCACGTCTCTACTTCGACGAGACCATCAACGAACGGGCGGTCCTGAGCCAGGTATCAGCTGGCGGCGGCGAAATCAGCCACATCCCGACGCCCTTCGCCAACAGCTACATCAGCGATGTCTCTCCCGCCCGCTCCGAGCTTCTGGTAGGTTCCTTTAGCGGAGAAGAATCGTTCATCGCTAACCTCGAGATTCCAGTATGGACCGTGCCCGTTCCCGCGGGATCTCCGCGTCGGCTTGGCGACATTCTGGCAATAACGGCGGGATGGTCCCGCGATGGACAATCCTTGGCGTTCTCAAAGGGAAATGATATCTATCTAGCCCACTGGGACGGAACGCAGCCGCATAGGCTGGTCACGACGACCGGGAACTGCTTCTACATGCAGTTCTCGCCTGACGGAAAACGCCTGCGCTTCACGACGCGCGAACGCTACGCTAACAGTTACGGCCTGTGGGAAGTGGGTGTCGATGGAACCGGTCTGCACCCGTTGCTTCCGAAGAGCTTTCATCAGGACTCCGGCGAGTGTTGCGGCCGCTGGAACGCCGATGGTTCCTACTACTTCTTCAATGTCGCTCGCAACGGCCGCTTCGATATTTGGGCGCTGCGTGAGAGTACAGGCCTGTTCCATCGCGCCAGCCCCGAGCCCCAGCCGGTTACTGCCGGTCCGCTGTCGTACTTCAGTCCGACTCCCGCTCTCTCCGGCGACCGTCTGTTCGTGATCGGCGAGCAGCCGCGGGCGCAACTACAACACTTGGATGCGAAGTCGCAGCAGTTTGTTCCCTTCTTCGACGGAATCTCGGGCGGAGAAATTGAGTTTTCGCGGGATGGGAATTGGGCGGCGTATGTGAGCTACCCCGATGCCCTGCTGTGGCGCAGCCGCAGCGACGGCAGCGACAAACTCCAGTTGACGTCTGCGCCCATGGGCGTTTCCATGCCAAGGTGGTCGCCGGACGCGAATCAAATTGTTTACATCTGTGCTCTGCCGGCGAAAGCTCCCAAAGTTTGCGTTGTCTCCCGGGACGGAGGTGCGGTCGAGGAGGTCCAGCTTCCTGGGGCCAGCTGGCCCGACGATCCCCAGTGGTCGCCCGATGGCAAGTCTCTCATTCTTGCCAGCTAC
>JASHPL010000144.1 GCA_030038125.1 Candidatus Sulfotelmatobacter sp. | reverse complement strand
TTGTCTTTTTTCAGGATACGTATCATCTGAATATCGAGCGGATTTATGTGGCGGGACTGTCGGAGAGTGCTGGCGCGGCGGCCGCTCTGCGCGCCCAAACCGGAGCCGATGTGCAGGATCTGGTGGCCTCGGCACACCTGGGAGCCAGCGGTGGCAGTTCCGTTCCCCGCTGGAGAATGGCGGGAGTGGTGGGAGCTTTGATTTGTTAGGGATCAGGGACTAGAGGTCAGGGGCCAGGAAGAACCCGCTGATCCCCCTCCATAGTCCGTGAATTTATGCGTTTCGATATCAATCTCGCGAGCCGGCCGTACGAAGATGCGCGGCGCTTCTGGATGCGCTGGGGCACTGGCCTGGGCGTGGCTGCTCTATTCACGCTGGTGCTGCTCACACTGACGGTGACAGGCTGGATCGATGCGCGGCGCGATCATGCCTCGATTGCGCAGGAGCGGGCGATGATTGCCGATCGCGACCGCATTCGCGCCAGTGCCGAGGCGTTTCTGAATCGTCCTGAAAATCGCACCACGCGCGATGAATCGCAGGCGCTGAATGAATTGATCGAGCGCAAAGCCTTCTCCTGGACGCTGGTGCTGGAAAATCTCGAGAAAGTGATGCCGGCGCGGGTGCATCTGGTATCGATCCATCCTGAACTGGATCCGGACAATGAGCTGACGCTGAAAATGACGGTGGCCGGCGACTCCCGCGATCGCGCCATAGAACTCGCGCGGCGCATGGAGGATTCGCGGCGCTTCGCGCAGACCAACATCACTTCAGAGACTTCGACGCAGTCGAAGAACGGCGACACCGAGCAGTTCGAGATCGCCGCCATCTACATTCCCGAAACTCTGCCTGAAGCAGCAGCCCAGCCGAAGCCAGAGGTGAAAAAGAACGCAGAAACAACCGATACAAAAAAGACACACAACTTGGAATCCCGCGCGGCCAGAATCCCGGCACGGAAAGAAAAGCGCTGATGCCTGACCTGCGGCAAACCCGAAAAAAAATCAGGACCGCGCTGGTCGTCATGGGCGCGATCGATCTGCTGGCGCTGGTGGTGTATATCTCGCCCCTGGTGGGCTCGGCGGAAACACGCCGCATGGAAATCAATCAGCTGCGGGCAGAGTTAACAGAAAAGACAAGGCAGGTCGCACCATTGAAGAATTTGCCGGAGAAAGTGCAGTTGGCGAGTCACGAAATCACCGACTTCTACAAGAAAAGAATTCCCCAGCAGGACTCCGAAATTCCGGCCGAATTTGGAAAACTGGCGGCCGCTAACGGCGTGACAATTGAGCATGGGAGATATAAATTCTCCGAAGACACGATGGGCAAACTGCAGCCGGTCGAAGTAGAAGCGGATCTTTCGGGAAACTATACGGCGTTGGCGCGGTTCATTAATGCGGTCGAGCGCGACGATATGTTTTTCATCATCGACAGCGTCACCCTGGGCGGGGAGCCGCAAGGGCCGGTAAAGCTGACTATGAAACTGGAAGCGTTTTTGAAGGCAGGTTCGTAGTGCAACTGGGATTTGAAAACAAGAAGAAGACGATGTGGGCGGTCGCGCTGGGCGCGATCGCGCTTCTGGCCCTTGCCTATCAGTTTCTGCCCATGTTTCTGGGATCGTCTTCTTCGCCGGATTCGAACGCGCAAGCCGCCGCTCCCGTCGCGCCGCGCGTCAGCGCGTCGCACAAACGGGCGACGAAGATCGGCAAAAAAAAGGAACGTGCCGAGAGTCTTGATCCGACGCTGCGGCTCGATTTGCTGGCAGCCAGCGAAGAAACGCGCTACGAAGGCAATGGCAGGAATATTTTCGTTTCGCAGGTGGAAGATGTAATGATTCCCAAGCCCCTCGCTCCCGGACACACGGATCCGACGACGAGCGAGGATACTTATCATTTACCTACGCCCCCACCCCCGACGCCGATACCGCTGAAATTTTTTGGGTTCGCCAGCCGTCCGGGCGAGCCGAGAAAGATTTTTCTTTCTGAAGGGGAAGATGTTTTTGTGGCGGGCGAGGGCGAGATTGTGGATCGGAGGTACAAGGTCGTTCGCATTTCGCCAAATGCAGTCGAGCTGCAGGACGTGGTCAACAGCGGGCCGCCGCAGAGCATCCCATTAACGCCGGGATAAAAAGCTCAGTTTCAAAGTTTTGCGTTCTCAAAGTTTCAAGCGCATGATGGTTCGACGATGAAGGTTCGCACACAGACAGGATCGGGCTCGCGGAGCGGGGGCGAGCAGGGTTACATCCTGCTGACACTGATGTTGATAGTTGCGCTGCTGACCATCTTTGCGGCGGCCATTGTGCCAACCCTCGCTTTCACCATGAAGCGCGATCGGGAAGAAGAAATGATTCACCGCGGATGCCAGTATTCGCGGGCCATTCGAGCGTATTACAGAAAGTTCGGCCGCTATCCCGTCAAACTCGAGGACTTGGAGAACACCAACAACCTTCGCTTTCTGCGCAAGCGCTACAAAGATCCGCTGAACTGCAAAGAAGGAAAGTGCGCCGATTTCAAGCTGCTGCATTTTGGTGAAGTGCAAATGGCGATGAGCATAGGCGGCGGATCGATTCCGGGCGCGACTCCGGTCTCACAGATGGGACAATCGAGCAGCAGTTTCGGCGGGGGCGTCAGCAGTCCCGGGGGCCTTTCGCAGTCTTCCACCTTCGGCAGCAGCAGCACATTCGGCAACAGCAGTTCATTCGGTACAAGTTCCGGATCATTCGGCACAAGCTCGAGTTCGTCTTTCGGACAAAATCAATCGACAACGTTCAATTCCGGCGGATCGGATTCGTCGCAACCACAGCAACCTCAGGCTTCAGCGGACGGCACGACAACCGCCCCAGGGACAACGGACAATGCGAGCGGCACGCCCGGTGAAAATCAATCCGCTCCCGGGCAAAACGCTTCCGGGCAGAACACTTCGGGGCAGATCATTGGCGGTCCCATCATCGGCGTAGCCAGCACCAGCAAAGACAACACCATTCGCGAGTTCAATCACAAGAAAAAATATAAGGACTGGGCGTTTGTGTACGATCCAACGCTCGATCAGGGATTGCTGATCACGACTCCATATCAGCCCACGTTACAGGGCTTCGCAGCGACACCAAATCTGAACGGGCAGAACCCGAATGGGCAGAACGGACAGAACGGCAGCAGCACGTTCGGATCGGGTAATGGGTTCGGATCGAGCAACAGCTTCGGCTCGAGCGGGAGCTTCGGCAGTTCGGGAATGCAGAATTCCACTTCCCCGAATGGCGGCTTCGGAAGCCCGGTTCAATCGAGCAACCCACAGCAGCAATAGACAGCAACGTTCACTCATGCAAAACGGCCTCATCGACAAGATGAGGCCGTTGGCTTTGCAGATCGAAAGTTCAGACCGCGCGAACGCGGGCGTCCGCAATACCCGATTCCATCTACACGTTGAACGAGGAGCCGCAGCCGCAGGTGCTCTTCACGTTCGGATTATCGAACTTGAAGCCAGCGCCTTCCAGCGTCTCGACATAATCAACAGTGCACCCGTTCAGATACATGACGGAGGTAGCATCGACGTATACTTTTAGGCCGTCCATGTCGAAGGTTTTGTCCATCATGCCGGCGGCGTTTTCAAACTGCATGGAATAGGAAAAGCCGGAGCACCCTCCGCCGACGACTCCGATGCGTAGACCCGCTGGAACGGGATTCTGCTGGCCCATAATCTCTTTGACTTTGGCAATGGCGTTGGCGGTCAGCGTAACGGGCGCGGCCTTCTTCGTGACTTCTGGGACGGTTGTGGTGGCCATTCGTATCTCCTTGGGTTTAAAGCTATTTGATTATAGCAAATGTCGCCTTCGAGGTTAAGGCTCGGTGGCGAGTCCACCATTATTGATGCCAGATTCGGGCCGGTCGTCGCTTTCTTCCACAAGGCGGCGGATCCAAGCGGGATGGATTTCTCACCGCCGGGCTTGCCAAACGGGGCTATAATCGTCGCGTCAGGACCTTCTCCGGATGCGCCACGCCGGTCGGGAGGTACCCGCTGGAGTCGGGTTGGAATCTGCCGAGGTGGCTTATGACGATGATTGAACTCGTGGGCGGACTGTTCGGACTGTTTGCCATTGGCCTGATCGTGCTTCTGATTTATCGCAGCACGCTGACCATGCACGAAGATGATCAACTTTTTCTGGACGAGGCGAACTCTCACATGCAGGAAGAGCAGACCGAGCTATTGACCAGGGTCAACCGATTGGCGCTTCCCGTGCGTGTGTTCAGCATCGGCTCGGGAGTATTTCTGCTCGCGTTCCTGGCCATGCTGATCTATCAG
Source organism: Candidatus Sulfotelmatobacter sp. (assembly GCA_030038125.1). GTDB lineage: Bacteria > Acidobacteriota > Terriglobia > Terriglobales > Acidobacteriaceae > Sulfotelmatobacter. Next base: position 3,551 of record JASHPL010000144.1, on the reverse strand, counting down.
AAGCTCAATGAAGTGCAGTAACAATTAAGCAGGCCATCCATTCTCGGGCGGCATTGAATGCGGCGCAGGGTGCCGCGACTCGCCCAATATCGTGCTCCCAACAAGTTTGTTAGAAAAACGAAACTGCGCCTAAAGAGACGCGTGCGTCAAATCGGGAGCGCACCGGTTACAATACAAAATGTCGATCATGCGACGGCGAATTTGTTTTGCGCGAAAGTGGCGGAATTGGCAGACGCACCAGACTTAGGATCTGGCGGGGAAACCCATGGGGGTTCGAGTCCCCCCTTTCGCACCAAGTTCGCGAGGATATTCCGCGAATACGCGCGGAATTGCCGCTGGGCCACAGAGCAAATTTTTCCGCTTGAGCCACGATACAGCAACTCCCATTCGCCATTGGTCGTCACGGCGCAGCGCTAACTTTCGATAATGCCGCGATCGGGATTGCAGGACGCGCCGCCGCGAATTTGCTTCAGGAATTTGTGGTCAAGAAACTGACCCCGAAGATTCATAGCCATGGAGCGGGACAGCCTTGAGTTGGCTGCACCGGAATATTGCATTAGCTCGTCACGACAGGCGACTCGCTTATCGCTTGCGGCTGTAGATCGCTGCACACGGCGTCGTTCTCCTGCGGGTATGGTAAGTTAGCTCTTCTACTCCAAGCTCATGGGGCCTCTCGCATGCTGACTTGCGTTCAAAAGCTTAGGCTGACTGCTTTTTCTCTGTTTCTGGCATCACTTCTTTTTGCAACCGCTGCTTCAGCGCAGAAAATCAAAGTCATTGTCGATCAGGATGCGCGCGGGCCCGGAACCAGCGACCAGCAGGCGATCCTAGTCTTTCTGCAATCGGAGAGATTCGACGTCCTCGGCATCACCACCGTCAGCGGGGATCAGTGGGTGAGAGAAGAAACCGAGCACACGCTGCGCACTCTTGAGATCGCCGGACGCACCGACGTTCCTGTCATTGAGGGTGCCGAGTTTCCTTTAATCAACAGTAAAGAAGAGAGTGAGCGCTGGGAAGGGCAGTACGGCAAGCTCGAATATAAAGGATGCTGGACTGAACATTTCGCCGCCAAGCGCTCCACCATCTACGATCAGCCGTATCATGCGCCGGACATCGTGCCTCCGATGACCGAAGGCGAACCGCACATTCATGCGCAGCCGGGAACTGCGGCGGAGTTCATTGTCCAGATGGTGCACAAGTATCCGGGTGAAGTTGTGCTCTGGGCGGGCGGACCGCTGACGAATTACGCGCTGGCGCTGAAACTTGACCCCTCGGTTGCGACCCTGGCGAAAGAGTTTGTGATGATGGGCGGAGGATTCTATGCTGATAAGGGAGCGATTGATCCGGGTGCGATTGACGGCCGGCGCGAATTCAACTGGTGGTTCGATCCCGAAGCGGCTCGGATCGTGCTGCGCGCGCCGTGGAAGAAGATGACGATTACACCGATCGATATCTCGGTGAAGACGCGCTACACGGCGGAGATGAAGGCAACGATCGCAAAGGCCGGAACGCCGGTGGCTGAATATCTGGATAAATATTCCCTCCCCGGCTACATGTGGGATGAAATCGCGGGCGCGGCGCTGATCGATCCCTCCATCATTACCGGCCAGAAGCAGCTCTTTATAGACATCGACATCGATCATGGCCCGAGCTACGGCAAGACATTGTTCTGGAACTCGACCGCGCAGGTTCCACCTTACTTGCGGCTGGCCAATGTGCAGTTCGATATCGACCCACCGAAGTTCTATAGGCTGTTCATCGATCTGATGACGCGACCTCCGGGGAAATAGGAGGTGGCATATCGATAATCGGAGTTCGTATTTTGACGGGTCCCCGCATCACAATTGTCGGAAGCTATGCGACCGGGTTGACGTTGAGAGTGAAACGCCTGCCCAGCCGCGGCGAGACTGTGCTGGCTTCCGGCTATCGCATGGACTATGGGGGCAAAGGGTCGAATCAAGCCGTGGGATGCGCGCGCCTGGGAGCAGACGCGGTCTTTGTTGCACGAATCGGTAAGGACAACTTCGGCGAGATGGCTCTGCGACTTTATCGCGAGGAAGGAATCGATGCGGCGTTCGTTCAGCAGGCGTCCGAACATCCAACGGGAGTTGGATTCATCCTGGTGGAAGATGCGAGCGGCAACAATTCGATTGCACTCGATCCGGGCGCGAATGAACTGCTGTCCTCAGCTGATGTTATACGCTGCGAGTCAGCGTTCGAAAACGCCAGGGCGGTACTGACACAACTTGAAATTCCGGTAGAAGCCGCAGAAGCCGCACTCGCCCGGGGACGCGCGCAGGGTGCGACAACGATTTTGAATCCCGCGCCAGTTCGGCCGCTACCGGCCTCGGTCTTGAACCTGGTGGATGTACTCACTCCGAACCAAACCGAAGGCCAGGTGCTGAGTGGCAGGCATCCGGATGCGGAATGTGAAGCAGAAGAAGTTGCTCGCGATTTGATTCGCGCCGGAGTCAAAAATGTGGTGATGACGTTGGGGGAGAAAGGCGCCTTGATGGTGAGCCAATCATCGGTGCGGTATGTGCCAGCAATTCCGCTTCCCGCTGTCGACACGACCGGCGCAGGAGATGCCTTCAACTCAGGGCTGGCGACCGCGCTCGCCCATGGCGAAAGTCTCGAATCTGCGGTGGAGTTTGCGGTAGTCGCGGGGACAATGGCGGTGACGAAAGAAGGCGTCATTCCATCACTCCCAAAGCGAGAGAAAATTGTACAGTTCTTGGAGCAGCGCAGCCTGGACGTGCCAAGCTGGCTGCTTTCAGGCCAAGATGCGAAGAAAGTGTGAGTATCGCTCATGAGCGAGTTCAATAGCGATTCGAGAACAGAGCAGATGAAGGCCCTGGCGAGCCGCATTCAGTCCACGATCATCTCGAACACCCTGACGTACGCACGATGGGAACAACACCTACAGGAATGCCTGAGATATCACTTCCAGGCGGCAATGATTCCGCCGGCTTGGGTAAAGAGGACGGCTGAACGCCTGCACGGAAGCGGCATTCACGTCGCGTCCTTCGTGGATTTCCCGTACGGCACAATGACCAACGCCGGCAAAGCTTACGAAACTGCACAACTCATCGAAAATGGAGCCGAGGAAGTCGATCTGATGCCGAACGTCGGATACCTGCTCTCGGGCATGGAGCGCGAGTACGCGGACGACATTCGCGGAGTGGTGAAAGCTGCGGGAAAAGTTCCCGTGAAAATTATGCTTGAGCTTCCGCTGCTGAATCAGAACCAGAAAGAGCGGGCCGTTGCCCTCAGCGTGGATGCGGGTGTGGCATACCTGAAAAATGCCAGCGGTGGAGCGGTCGGAGTTGCGACACCGGAGCAGATTGCCTTTCTTCGGCACCGGGCTCCGCCGCATGTGTGCGTGAAAGCCTCGGGAGGAATCAAGACCGCGCAGCAGGTACGCGACCTCGTCGAGGCAGGAGCAGACCTGATTGGTACCAGCGCCGGAGCTCAGATCTTGGCTGAATTGGAGAACGAGAGTCCGTTCGTAACTGCTCGTAAGGCAGATCAGTATTAGCGATTCCACGCAC
>JASHPL010000143.1 GCA_030038125.1 Candidatus Sulfotelmatobacter sp. | reverse complement strand
CGGCAGTCGTTTGATGGTTCTAGGCTGAAGATCACAGAGACGGTTTACCGTGGTACGCTACGGCAATACGGCAAGACGGCGGACAGCACAACGACCGTTGATCTTCCTGCGGGACTGGCAGAACAGATTACGGCATGGCTGGACAAGCAGAATATTACGGATCCTGCCGCGTTTCTGTTCGCCAATTCGGAAGGCGGTTTTCTCGGGAAAGATAACTATCTGACTCGCGTCCTCTACCCAGTGAGGAAAGCGCTGAATCTGCCGAAGCTGAATTTCCAGGTGTTACGGCGCACGTTCTCAACCCTGGCCCAACATCACGGAACGGTAAAGGACGTCCAGCGGCAGATGCGCCACACCACTCCAGACATGACAGCAGGAGTCTACATGCAACCGATCGACCAGAGCGTACAGAACATGGTTTCTGAGATGTATAGGAAGCTGCTAACGCCTAGGACGGAGACGGTGCAATGATGGAATTTCGCACGTTAACTGCACATTCTATAGTGTGCGAAATGCGAGTTAAAACCATTATTACAAATGAGATACAGATTTGTTGATTGCCAATGCTCTATATTGGATTCGCGCCCGGAGCGAGAGCCGGGAAGTTACAAATTCATCATACCGAAGGATTTGATCCAATGACCTATCTGGAAGTGGTTTTTAACTGTGGCGGGTTGCCGGGTGAAGCCGAGCTCAAGGCCGTCGATGCGATCCGCGAAGTATATGGAATCCAGCGCGTGCAATTTGATAGCAAGCAACGAACGGTAAGCGTGCTCTTCGATGCTTCCCGGTTGAAACCGGACGCGGTGGCAAAAATGCTCAGGCAGGCCGGCATTGACGTACGCGAACCCGTCGCGCTGGCGTAAAGTCCTCCAAAGCCACTCGATTCAGGTGAATTCTCTAGTGCTTATCTGTTAAGTCGACATATCTGCGGGAGACTTTCCAGCCAAAGTAATCAGTAGGTCAGGGACTATTGTCACTTGGGGGGTCCGAATGGAGGGGCTGGGCTATGGACAAAATTGCAAGGGGTGCCCAAGAAAACCTCTGGCCGAAGTTATTCTCTGGAGCACCCCGTTGCGCGCCACTTCGTCTGTTATGAGTTAGAGCATGCGGTGTGCCGTTCTGCAAGCCGTTCAAAATGAACATAACTGGAACTCGCGCTCTGTAGGAATTTCGCAGCAGGTGAAAAAATTTACTGCGCGATAGGAAGGCAAAGATCGTGCCATAGTTTTTCCTCACAATATTTATTCAGAACGTCTGTCCAGTAAGGCTTTTGAGCGATTTTCATGTTGGCTTCGCAGGTCTGTGCACAAATACGAAATCGATTTTTCTGCAGGCCAGAATATTCCGCTATAATTCAGAAGTAATTTCTTGCCGCGTTTCTTCTTCGGCACCTCTGCCGCGGTATCATCCGCGCCCTTAGCTCAGTTGGATAGAGCGTCTGGCTACGAACCAGAAGGTCGGGAGTTCGAATCTCTCAGGGCGCGCCAGATCCTTTCAGTATTCCCCACCCATCCTCGGTAAGCGGTTGAAGAATTTGCCGATGGTAACCGGTTACTTCTAGGTTTTTCCATTCCAAAGGGGCCCCTCGAATACTGCCTGTAAACCGAGTTCCAGGCGGAGGTAGCATCTCAGCGCGTCTGGGCCAGGATGGCGACGTCAAACTTTGAATAGTATTTCTTTACGTCGCTGTTCCCGTACTTGCCACGGAATTTTTCCACAACGGATTGCACCTGTTTGGCGTCAGTAACAGGCGTGGCCGTGAATTCAGCCTCGACGTTTTGTGCTTTGATCCGGATGGAGGGATTGTGCAGCACATTCTTGTACCACTGTGTATCCGATCCCTGAACTGGCAAGAGGTCGAGCTTTCCGCCATCCCATACGAACCAGATTGGCAGAGAGATAGTGCGTCCTGATTTTCTGCCAGTGACGGAAATCGTGATTTCGCGACTCCGGGAAAGACGGCTTTCCAGAGTATCGTTTGGTTTTGCCATTTTTGCACTCCTTTACAAAAGATGGGAACAATCCATGGCTTCTGCGCCATCAGCCAGGCGAGAGCGATCTGGGCCGGCGTCGCGTTCTTCTGCCGTGCGAATTTACCCAGCAGATCGACCAACGCCCGATTCGCCCTCCGGTTCTGTGGCGAGAAGCGAGGAACAATGTTGGGAAAGTCACCTTTATCGAATTGCGTGTCTTCCCTGATCTTGCCGGTGAGGAACCCTTTGCCCAGCGGGCTGAAGGGAACGAATCCGATCCCGAGTTCCTGGAGGGTGGGAATCACTTCCGCTTCGGGTTCTCGCCACCAAAGCGAGTATTCGCTCTGAAGAGCCGTGAGCGGCCGAACGGCATGTGCGCGACGTATGGTTTTCACGCCAGCTTCCGATGGTCCGAAGTGCTTGACCTTGCCCCTTGCCTTGCTGAATGAGGTCCTTCACGGCGCCGGTAGTCTCTTCGATGGGCACATCTGCATCGCCGCGGTGCTGATAGAACAGATCGATGACATCGGTCTTGAGGCGCTTGAGCGAGGCCTCCGCGACTTCCTTGATATGATGACACCGTACGACGTTGGCGAGTTATTGCCAAAGAATTGTCGGAAGAACAAAATCCTCAGCGGGTTCTCGAGTTAGCTACGGAGTTGAGCAAGGCTTTGGATGCGCAGGCGACCAATTTGAATCCGGTGCTCCCTCGCGCGGCTCAAGCGAAAGACGGCATGGCATCGAGAGCATTTGACCTTGCATCAGCTCAATCAGAAAAAGCGTTGGGCAAGGATCATTGACGGTTCAGGCCCGCCGTCGTTGCCTCGCCGGGAGAACAACTCTGAGATCCGTTGGGCTAGGCGGAAGCAATCCTAAGCCCAGGAACTGGTCGCCAGCCATTTTCATTCTTGTGACGTTTTCTTTCAGAGACGATAGTTCCGCTTGCAGCCCAAGGATGCAATCACCCATCTGTATCCTGGTTTCACGGATTTTTTGCACCAGTGCCTGGGCTTGCATCAAGGCTTGAAGCACTTTGTGATCTGGAGCCGGCGCGGAATCCTTCCGCGCTCCGCAACCGGATCTACTCAACCAGGAATCCAGCTGTTGCGAATAGGCGATTACCGAGCCGTGACTCCCTTCAACCGGACGAATCACGGGCATCCCCATCTTTTCCCAGCGTTGCACCGTGCGTACCGAACTGCGGAGATAGCTGGCAATCTCCTTCCACCCATTCAGGATCATGGTTCCCTTGGCTCGCGAGTGAATTTCCCCACTAGGGTAAACAACCTAGGGCTCTTACCTGAGGTAAATCCTACCGAAAATCGATCTCCGGTCACAAGTCGTGGCAGCTAGAGTCTGCTCAAGAATACGTTTGCCTCGCCCAGCTGCGGGAACAGTCTTTCCTCTGCTTGGAACTCCTTCGAATGCACGCAGCGACGGCTGCCGCGGAGTTTTACGGGAAATTTTAGATGCAGCATCTCGTGGTAGACGATGTATTCCAGCACGTACCGCGGCACCGCAGGGTGATCGAAGATACGGCTAATGATAATGGCGTTGTGCGCCGGATCATAGTGTCCGAGGATGCGACGGGTCTTGCTTTGGCTCCAGCTCATGACCGGTCGTGCCATGAGGCCATGAAAAAAACGGAGATTCAAGCGCTCGAAGATCGCATCCAGGTCGTAAACGTGTCCTCGTGCCGATCGCAGCTGCTTGCGGCCGCGCATTTGCCGGATGAGGTGCGCCTTACGCACGATCTCATGGCTTCCCACATATTTCCGATAGCGCGCTGCTTGCCCCCGATCGATCGGTTTCCGGTACATCTTCGCGAGCAGAATATGTGCAATCGCGCGCAAGATCGCGTCCGGAGCTCCCTCCAAAAGATCTGAGAGCCGTACCAGCAGCCGGCCATTGCGCAGCCGGATCGTATTATTTACGTTGGCAAAGGCGAAAAATTCGACCTTCAGTTCAGGAAGGGCAGACCCGGGCAGTAATGCAGAAAATGTTTCGCGGAAAATTTCGAGGAGTTCGGCACGCACCGTGAAGTCAGCTTAGCATGACACGGGAAGCCGCACAGGCCAGGGACTCTAACCCTTAAAGAGCCTCTGATCTGGTCACGCTTTGAAAGGGAGGGCCGTCAGGCCGTCCGTAGAATTGAAGTTTTTGTCGGCTAAGGCCGCGGAAAGGCTCGATCAGAGATTCGTTTAAATCGATTGCGCCTACCCTGGCAGTGAAGAATTTCCTGCCTTATTTTCTGAAGTGATTTCGGATTGCATCTGCCTGACTTCGCGTAACCACCGCCGATAATGCCGCCGCGTCCGCCTGCTTTACCGCCTGCACGCTGCCAAAGTGCTCGAGCAATCGGCGACTCGTGCTCGCGCCCACGCCGGGGATTTCCAGCAGCTCGGTCGACCGATCTCGCATTTGCCGCCGCTTGCGATGGAAGGTTACGGCGAAGCGGTGCGCTTCATCCCGTACCATCTGAACCAGGTGCAAAACCGGCGAGTGATGATCAAGTGCGATGGGATCTTTCTCTTGTCCATACACGTAGAGAATCTCTTCGCGCTTGGCAATCGCAGCCAGCGGCTGATTGATAATCTCGAGCCCGTTTAGTGCTTCGGCCGCGGCATGCAGTTGCCCCAGCCCGCCATCAATCAGGATCAGGCTTGGCAAAGGCTTTTGTTCTTCTTGTAAGCGTCTATACCGTCGCGTCACCACTTCTCGCATGGACGCAAAATCGTCAACGCCTTCGACCGTCCGAATGATGAATTTTCTATAGTCGGACTTCTTCATCTTGCCCTCTTCCCACACGACCATCGAAGCGACCGTCTCCGCCCCCTGGATGTGCGAGATATCGAAGCACTCGATTCGCTTCGGCAGCTCCGGCAGGCTGAGTGCTTCCTGCAGCTCTTCCTGGATCTTGCGCGCGTTGGGCTTGAGCACGCGGAAACGCTGATCGTAGGACTGCTTCGCGTTGTTGCCGGCAAGATCGATGAGTGAGCGCTTGTCGCCCCGCTGCGGAACCAGAATGTGTACCCGTGCTGCACGGGCGCCGGCGCTCTGCTCGGAGAGCAAGTCCTCCAATTCCTCTCGATCTTCAAAATCCACCGGGATATACAAATTCCTCGGCACATACGGCTGCCCTATGTAGAGCTGCTTCAGCAGAGCAGAGAAGAATTCTCCGGGATGAAACAACGACTCTTGGAGGGACATGCGCCCTCGGCCGTCCCCGGCCGAATCGAGGTTGGGGTCTCCTTTGACTTCATCAACGCTGTCAGCCAACTGTGCTGGCGGGTTTTGCTCGTCCGGACGGGCAGGGGGTGCTGGCCGTCCGTGGTCCGTAGTAAATTCCGGCAAATCTTCCCAGAAAAACTCCCGGCGATCCACCATCTTTCCGCCGCGCATGTGAAACAGATTCACAGCCAGCATGCCATTTTCGTAGTGATATCCGAAGACGTCCGCATCATCGCCCTCGGCCGCAGCAATCCGCTGCCGCTCCTGCAATTGCTCGACAGTCGAAATCAGATCGCGATACCGCGCCGCGCGTTCGTATTCCTGCTCTGCTGCGGCGCGCTCCATGCGCTCGCGTAACGAGCGCGCCAGGTCCGTCGGACGGCCCTCCAGGAACAACTTCACATCGCGCACCGCCTCCTGATACACCTCCGGAGTGGTCAGCTCCTTTACGCAAGGCCCAAGGCAGCGCTTGATGTAGTACTGCAGACAGGGTCGCGGATGAAAGCGCGTCAAGTCGACCTTGCACGACGGAATCAGAAAATTGCGGTGAATCAGATCCACGATCCGATAGGCGAGATTGGCAGGGAAGTACGGGCCGTAATATTCGCTGCCATCTTTTCGCAACCGCCGCGTCACATATACCCGCGGCCAGCGCTCGCTGAGCGTCAGCTTCACATAGGGATACGTTTTGTCATCGCGCAGCAGGATGTTGAAGCGTGGCTTGCGCTGTTTGATGAGGTTGTTTTCCAGCGCCAGCGCTTCTTTGTTGTTGGCAACGACGATGTAGTCGACGTCGATCGCCTCGCGCACCAGCGTGCCGGTTTTCGCATCCTCCCAGCGTCCTTCATGAAAATAGCTGGAGACCCGGTTGCGCAGATTCTTCGCCTTGCCGACATAAATCACTTCGCCTTCGGCATTCTTGTACAAGTACACGCCGGGCTCGGCTGGGATAGTGCGAATTTTGGCAAGCAGGTCCATTGGTCAGATACGAGGTGATTGGAATCCTTTGTTAAACTCTGACACTATTTTAGTGGACAGCTCAGGGAGGGCTCCCGCCCTACGTCTGTCATTGCGTAGAGGCCTCACCCTACCCGAACCTGAGTCCAACCGTATAAATTTTCCATTCCTGATGTGCGCTTTGCGTTCCGAGCGTCTCTCGCCGTGCCAGTGAGACCTCAGTCTTTCCCGCGCAAGCCCTTGAAAAGGTATATACTTAACCTCGACATTGCCGTCCGGGAAAACTGGCATCTCCCGTGCAGACTTGAGCAACGGGACTTGTGAGTACCCGTCATTCCCAGGGCTATACAACTTTGTAAGCTTCGCGTACTAAGGTGCGCGACGACAGGATCGAACGAAGGAGCTTCATCTCTATGACCCGCTCTTCCTTAGTGATTTGCCTTGCCGCCAGCATGGTCGCTTCGGTCGGCTGTGCCAGCAAGAACTACGTTAAGCAACAAACCACGCCACTCATCAACAAAACCAACGAACTCGACGACATGACCGCGAAGAATACGCGCGATATCAAGGACGTCGATGCTCGCGTTCAATCTGGCCTCGCAGCCGTGAACGCCAAAACTGCTGACGCTGATCAGAAAGCGCAAGCCGCCGGTCAAAACGCGCAGCAAGCGCAGCAAATGGCTGACGCCGCCAATGGACGCGTTGGCGTCCTCACCAACACGGTCGCCAATCTGGACAACTATCACCCGGTCGCCGAAACTTCGGTCAAGTTTGCTTTCAATAGAGACAACCTGACTCCGAAGGCCAAGGAGGCGCTGGACCAGCTTGCCGCCAGCATTGCTAACACGAAGAACTACATCATCGCGCTCGATGGCAACTGCGACTCGGTAGGCTCGGAAGAATACAATTACGGCCTCAGCCAGCGCCGCGCCAACTCGGTCGTGCAATATCTCGCGTCGAAATACAACGTACCGGCTTACAAGATTTATATGGTCGGATTGGGCAAGGACAAACCCATCGAAACGAATAAGACCAAATCCGGCCGCGCGGACAATCGCCGCGTCGACGTTCGTCTCATGACGAACACGGTCGGCAACGCTCCTGGGGCCCCAACGACCACGGGTCAGAACACAAATCCCTCGATGTGAGGGGTGAAGTTTTTCGCGCGCGCAACGCTGTACGTGCGCATCGGATTGTGAACCGACGGTTCAGCGATGCAGGGCGCGTGACAAGAAGTTAATCCTCCTCCCCGGAGGACTTCGCCAACCAGGCCGCTCAATGCCTCCCCCGAGCGGCCTGCTTTTTTTTATGGACACTCAGTGGCCGTACGGTGCTGCAGCACCGCCGACCAACTTCCTACTTCAAGCTGATTGTTTCTTTCAGCGGCAGATCCTGCGACGATCCGCCCACCATAAATGTGTATTCGCCGGGGATCATCTGCCATCCATTTTTCTTGACGTCGAAGATCGAAAGCAACTTCTGGTCTATCGTGACGGTTACATCTTTGCTCTCTCCGGCATTGAGCTTGACTTTGCTCCATCCCAGTAAACGTTTCGGCGGCTCGCCCGCTGCTGCGGGCAGCGAACCGTAGATTTCCGCGATTTCCGCTCCCGCGCGATTTCCGCTGTTGGTGACCGTGAAACTCACGGTCGGATCTATTCCCGCCGATGCCCGCAGATTCGAATATGAATACGTCGTGTAGGACAGCCCATATCCGAAGGGAAACAGCACGGGTTTATTTTCCGCGTCGTACCATTTGTAGCCGACTTTCACGCCCTCATCGTAGGTGATCTGAAACGGAGGCAATCCAGGTGCGATTTGTTTCCAGGTCTCGCCCTTGCGGGCATTTGGAACGGATTCCGGCGGCGGTTGAACGATCGTGGGATGCGGCAAATCCTGCTCACTTCTCGGGAACGTGATCGGTAATTTTCCGCTTGGGTTCACATCCCCGAAGAGAATACTGGCAACGGCCTCGGCTCCGCAGCTGCCTGCATACCAGGCTTCGACGATCGCGCTGACCTCGCTCTCCCACGGCATCGTAACGGGTCCGCCGGTCTCGAGTATCACCACCGTGTGCGGATTTGCGGCCGCTACCTTGGCGATCAACTCATCCTGATGCTCGCGCAATGACAGGTTCTCCAGATCCATCCCTTCGCTCTCCCACTGATACGCGAAGACCAGCGCCACGTCGGCGTTTTTGGCCAGGGCTGCGGCCGATGCGGGGTCCGCTCCCAAATCAAACTGAACGTTTGCCGCCGGAACTTTGGCGCGAATAGCTCGCAACGGCGAAGTGGGAAACCAGATCTTCTCCTGCCATTTCGTCTCGCCTTGCCCGGGGGGCATAATCGCGTTTCCACCCGGAGGGTCGACCTGCGCCGATCCGCCGCCCGAGATCATTCCCACGTCTGCGTGGGGGCCGATCACGGCAATGCTGCGGATTTTGGCGGCCTCGAGCGGAAGCTGCCCGCCATCGTTCTTCAGCAGCACGATCCCTGATTCCGCGATCTTCTGCGCAACTTCGAATCCACCCATCACGTCCACGACGCTTTTCCGCGGTGGATCGTCCACCACTCCTGTCGCGAACATCGAACGCAAAATTCGACGAACGTGATCGTCCAGCTCCGCCTGCGGCACTTTGCCCGACTGGAGATCCTTTTTCAATTCACCGTCGTAGAAGATCCATCCCGGTTCTTCGTGGTCGAGTCCCGCGGCTGACGCTTTGGCGGCGCTATGCGTTGCTCCCCAATCGCTTACCACGAATCCCTTGAAATGCCAGTCTTTTTTCAGAACGTCAGTCAGCAGGTAGCTGTTTTCGCAGGCATAATCGCCATTCACGCGGTTATAGGAGCACATGACCGCGGCGATGTCGGCGTTTTGCAAAGCAATCTCAAATGCCAGCAAGTCGCTCTCGCGCGCCGCGCGTTGATCGATGTTCACGTTCACAGCGTTGCGTCCGCTTTCCTGATCGTTGAGCGCGTAATGCTTGACGTCGCCGATGACGTGCTGGGCCTGCAATCCCTTCATCACAGACGCGACCATTTTCCCGGCCAGCAGCGGATCTTCACCCAAGTATTCGAAGGTGCGCCCGTCGCGTGGCTCGCGGGTAAGGTTGATGCCTCCTCCCAGGGTCATGTTGTAGCCTTGCGCGCGCAATTCGCGGCCAATCAGCGCGCCGTACTCATAGCCAGCATCGACATCCCAGCTCGCCGCTCCCGCGATATCAGAGGGCAGCGCTGTTGAATAGCGGCCATTCTCACCGCTGCTCCTCACGCCATACGCCGCATCCGACATCTGGATCGCTGGGATGCCTAGGCGTGGAATGCCGACGACATAACCAGCTCCGCCATTCGAGTGCACGGCAAGAGGGCTTATCGGGCTGAGACCCTCCATGCCCGTGCCATGAAGCAGCTGTATCTTTTCATCCAGCGTCATTTCGTTGAGCACCATCGATGCTCTCTGGTCGGGCGCGAGACTGGAATTCATCCACGGAT
>JASHPL010000142.1 GCA_030038125.1 Candidatus Sulfotelmatobacter sp. | reverse complement strand
CGTAAGAAATCGGATGCGAGGAACTCTTGTGCCGACAGAAACGCCCGACTCGTGAAGCCCAGCATCTTCACCAGATCTGGCAGGGACTCACGCACGGATTCGTCATCATCGACAATGGCGATACTCGCCTGCTTGACCATCACAGATTCCTAACCTCTTTCATCGGCCAATTTGAGTCTGCACTTTCCCATCCCTGCTCAGACGGGAGTGATCTGTGACAAACTTTGTTGCTAGCACTCCCCTTCGATTTCTGTCTGTGAGCGTTATCACACCGATGTGAACAAGGTTAGATACGATGGCCGGCTTGCCAAACCTCTCCGAAGCGATCGATCGACACCTTCGTCCAATAGCGCTACCCTGACAGTTCTGTCTTAATGGTAGGGATGGTGGCGCGACGCCATCGACCGCGGATGGGTAAGGGACAACGGAGTCAGGGCGATCGATGAGCTGTGGGCTCGTTAGCTGTGTACCACGAAGTTTCAGTTCTACGCGTCCACCACTAGCTGCTGTTTCGAGGAAACCCCGTGGCCGATGCGGTCAAAGTCTTCCTTCTCACATTAAGTGCGCTTTTTCCCATCGTCGACCCACTCGCCGGGAGCCCGATCTTTTTGTCGATGACACAGCAGTATCCACATGAAACGCGAAAAGTGCTAGCTTGGCGGATTGCTCTCAATAGCTTGATCCTGATGGTGGGATCTTATTTCATTGGCACGCATGTCCTCAGCTTTTTTGGCGTGTCACTGCCGGTGGTCCAGGTTGGCGGAGGTCTTATCGTCGTATCGATAGGGTGGGGTATTCTTCTCGAAAAGGATGACACTACCGAAACGGCACGCCGGAATGTCACGTGTTCAGATGCCCTTCACAGCGCTTTTTACCCACTGACGTTGCCTCTGACGGTTGGGCCCGGTTCGATCTCTGTTGCCATTACCTTGGGAGCAAACTCGACCCGCCATTACGGATTCCACTTAGCAATAATTATTGCCGCGCTCCTGGCGATGGCAGCTATCGCCGTCAGCATTTTGCTCTGTTATGGATTAGCCGACCAACTCACTCGTGTCATCGGAAGAACCGGGATGGTTGTCATCGTACGGCTCTCATCGTTCCTGCTGGTGTGTATCGGCATGCAAATCATGTGGAACGGGATTAGCGCGCTTCTGTCCTCCCTTCACACCTAGACGTCTCTTCGTTGATCGAAGCACGAATACGAGGTTGGTGCCCTGCGACAATCCCGGTTCGATTTACTGGATTGGATTTCCGGGTGACTCGTGTCTCATGGCACGAGAGCTTCGAAATTCCACTCATCGCCTGTCCTGTTGACGCCCATCGGCCCAAGTCACGCCATCCATTTGTGGAGCGTGCGCCTAAGCTGCCACTTTCAAAGCGATGAGCTCGAGAAGAGCCAGTGCCGCCGCGGTCGACGATGCGGGATTCTGGCCAGTAATAAGACGGCCATCAGTGATCGCAAAAGGCTGCCAGTTCGCCTTTTTCTCAAAGATTGCGCCGAGGCTTAGCAGTTCATCTTCAACGAGAAACGGTACAACCTTGGTGAGCTTTACCTCTTCTTCCTCGCCATTCGTAAAGTCAGTTACGTGTTTTCCTTTCACAAGCGGAGCCCCCTGGTATTGGACATGGCGAAGCACTCCAGACGAATGGCAGACCAGAGCAATTGGCTTCCCTGAGCTGTAAAATGATTCGAGCAACGCGATAGACACCGGGCTCTCGGCAAGGTCCCACATCGGGCCGTGCCCGCCCGAATAAAACACAGTTTCGAAATCTTCCGCTTTTACATCCGCAAGTTTGACTGTGTTGGCAAAGGCTTTCTCCGCCCTCTCATCCGTCTTGAAGCGCGCCATTGCTGGAGTCTGATTTTCTGGCAAATCGCTCTTCGGATCGATCGGAGGCTGCCCGCCTTTGGGAGAGGCTAGCGTAAGATCGGCACCGGCATCTCTGAAAACGAAGTATGGGGCCGCACCTTCTTCAAGCCAAAAACCAGTTTTACGGCCGGTGTTAGCGAGTTGATCGTGCGATGTGAGCACCTGCAGGATTTTCATTATCGCGCTCCTTTGCCTTTCGCCGTGTGTTTCCGAATGATCGGATGCTGCAATGACAGCAGATGGACAGAATCGAGACAATTGCCCAATAGTATCGCCGATACTTTCGTATGAATCTGGCGGCAGCAAACACACCGGGTCTATGCTGAAAGCTCCTCGAGATTTCCACCTAGATTTGCGAACCCCAACAATGACCATGCCTGCCAGGGCTGCCAGCCCGCGAGTCAAATCAGGCTGTCGCTGAAGCGTCGCCAGTTTTCCGACAATTCTGACTGAAAACATCTGCGGGTGCTGCCTTCCCGTGTGCGCCAAGCTGCTTTCAGCCAAATTTTGCAATTGCGAGCGTCTGGCATGGTTCGTGCTTCCTCTACGCCAGGAGAGGATCAATGCAGGAAACCGTTTCAGGTGCGCGCGAACGGACCATCAGTGGCGCTTCGACGAAGTCGACCTTGCTTGATCGTGTTGCCGCGTTTTCTATACAGCATACGAGCAAGGTTGCATGCGTCTTGGCATTTTCGGTACTGGCGGCAGGGCAGCTGATATCGAAATCAGATCTCAATCCAGCAACCCTTATGGGGACGGTTTTGGACACAAATGGCGACACCATTCCAAATGCTAAAGTTTCGTTAGTTGGGCCGGACGGGGCAAAGCTCTTCGTATTCGAAACAGCCGAAAACGGTTTCTTCCAATTCTCACGTCTAAGCCCGGAGATTCCGTATCAGGTCAAGATTGCAGCGGAAGGTTTTGCGGAATGGACATCTTCCGCCATCACTGTTCAGCCGGGCCAATTCAAAATAATGGCAGGCATCAGACTGCGGATTCGAGCAGAGAAGACAGCCGTTCAGGTCACTTACGACCCGGTTGAGGTCGCAACCGAGCAGTTCAAAATTCAGGAAACGCAGCGGGTTTGGGGTGTGTTGCCGAATTTCTATGTTTCTTACGATGCCAATGCCGAACCGCTGACGGCCGGGAGAAAATTCGCACTTGCGCTAAAAGTTAGCACCGATCCAGTGACTATCGTCGGAGTTGCCTTAGTCTCTGGCGCCAAACAGGCCTCGAATTCTCCGAACTTCGGGCAAGGCGCCAAAGGGTACGCCGAACGCTTCGGTGCAGTAGCCGCTGACGGTTTCACAGACATAATGATCGGTGGGGCAATTCTTCCAACACTCTTACGTCAAGATCCGCGTTACTTCTATCAAGGAAAAGGCACAACCGGTTCCCGAATCCGCCATGCAATGCTCAGCCCATTCTGGGCGAGATACGACAATGGAAGCTGGGGTCCGAACTATTCCAGCCTGGGTGGTGATTTAGCCTCGTCGGCCTTGGCGAATCTCTATTACCCGAAATCGAATCGTGGCGTAGGACTTGTTTTCGGAAATTTCTCAATCGGTACTGCAGAACGGGTCGGCGCCAGCCTTGCCCAAGAATTTCTGCTTGGCAAAGTTACTCACAGGGGCGGACACATAAACTAGGGAGTCGAGGTGCTTCCGAATCGTGTAAACCTCTAATTTCGCGGGTCGTCTGTCCAGTTGACGCATTCCAACCCAAGCGGTCCGATCGCTGATACCTGCGTGATGTACTCGCCAGATTTTGCCCAATGAAAGTCGAATGTATTGCCGGGCAAAATGATCAGAGCTCCAGGTGGGTACCTCCAACTTATTCTCACTCCAAGCTGGGCGACTTGTTTATCGTTGAGGTCCTCTAGAGGACTTTACTGAAACGTGTTCTTCCATTCATCCAATGGTATCGGCGATACCTTCGTCCAATAGATTCCGTTCTGTGCTTCTGGCTTAATCACAATCAGGAATTGAGATGCGGGACCACACCGAAGACGACAATCTCGGATCACAGAGGTGAGCGATGGAAAACGTCATGTTCAGCAGCGCAGCGCTACAAACGCCTTGGCAGGGCCTGGGAGATAGCAATCTGTCCAGTGCAAGAACCGATCCCATTGTTTTTCCATCGAGGGAATACCAACAGTACGACCAGGCGCCGCGACGAACGGAGGAATCTGTTGAACAGAACCTCTCGCTGGAAGATGAACCGAGGATGGAAGAGGAATTTCGAGGAATTGTCGGGCGCAATTCGAGACTCAAAGCCGTCATCGACAACATTCAAATCGTCGCCCCGGCGGATTCCACCGTTCTGATTCTGGGAGAAACCGGCACCGGCAAAGAGTTAATTGCTCGCGCGATTCATGACCTCAGTCCGCGCAAGAATTATCCCTTCATAAAGGTGAATTGTGCGGCCATTCCCTCTGGACTGCTGGAGAGCGAATTGTTTGGCCATGAAAGGGGGGCGTTCACAGGAGCCATTGCCCAAAAGATCGGACGCTTTGAGCTCGCAAACAAAGGAACGCTTTTTCTGGATGAGATCGGGGATATACCGCTGGAATTGCAGCCGAAGTTGTTGCGAGTCCTGCAGGAACAGGAGTTCGAGCGCTTGGGAAGTACCCGTACGCAACGGGTCGAGGTTCGTGTCGTAGCGGCCACGAATGCAAACCTTGGGCCGATGGTCGCAGAAAAAAAATTTCGGTCTGACCTTTTCTATCGGCTCAACGTGTTTCCAATAGCAGTCCCGCCCCTGCGCGAGCGTCGGGACGATATCGAACGACTCATCCGTCATTTTGCAAACAAGTATGCCCAGCGAATGGGCAAGCACATTGTGAGCATACCCAAAACCACGATGGAGGCTCTTCGCAGGCACACCTGGCCGGGCAATATTCGCGAGTTGCAGAACCTGATGGAGCGAGCCGTGCTGTTGTCCCCCGGGCCACAACTACGAGTGCCCTTGGCCGATCTCGTTGTCCCTATCGCGGTAAACGACGACTTTCAATCCAGTCCGTTGGAGCAAGTGGAGCGGGAGATGATTGTGCGGGCATTGCAAGAAAGTAATTGGGTTGTTGGAGGCGCCCGCGGAGCCGCCGCCAAATTACGTCTGAATCGGACAGGACTGGCGTACAAGATGAAGAAATTTGGAATCACGCGCCCGTCATAGTCGTATGACGCTGGACGGATTTATCCCGTCCCGCGGCGGCGTCCCATTAATCGAGGCGGGTAAATTTAATCGGGGCAATCGGTTCTTCGGGGGGAACTGACTCACAGGATGAGGTGGGGTGGTCTGCAAGGCAGGGCTAGAGCTGATTGAATAATCCAGAGAGCTCAGTGGCCTACGGGCAAGCGCCAGTCAGCACCGCTTCCCGAGAACCGCGCTCCATCTCGAAACTGGCGAAGGCGTAAAATTCCATCCAGGCTTCTTCCATCTCCGGGGTGAAGCGATCACCGAGAGTGTGCTGAAACATCCAGATCAAGGCCGAGCCAACTGGGGCGTATTGGTCGATCTTAACGCCGTACCCACCGTGGCGCGCACCCATTGCGCGCAGTTCCTGACACAAGTCATGGGGATGCTCCAGGTGTGCGATCACCCACGCGAGCATGTCTGAGAACTTCTTGGTTTGGAGGTCCATCTCTCGTTGGAACATTGGCCGGACTTCTGGCGCCAGCTCGAACAGACGCCTGTAGAACTCATCGACTGGGGCGAGATCTCCCGCGGGCAGCAGCGCGACGCTCTCCCGCAAATAACGAATGGTGGTCGAGTCCATTTTGACCTATCGCGAAACCATTAGTGAACGCGCTGACTACCCGCATTACCGATATGGAGGGCCGCGGAGAGATCGGCGCGAATTTCCTCCGCCAACCGCTCCTGAGTGGCGAAAACATCGTTTATAGTGGCTTGATAGATATTGGAAAACCGGGTCGAGCCACCGCTCGTCAGCTCCATCAGGTGGAGAGTCAGTCTGATCTCCGCGCCAGCCCGCCGTATGCTTGCATCCACGAGATAGCGCGGCTTGGGCCCTTCTCTATGTTCGAGCCAAGCGGCAGCCGATTGAGTAATCACCCGTAGTCGGTGATCCTGAGCAAGTTTGTGGACCACCTCCTCGGTCAGCCCATCACAAAAATTCTGATCACCGGGATCCGGACTGAGACTACGGAATGGCGGTACAAATATGGACAAATCAGAGACTGCCGGTGCGACTTCGGCTTCCACCGGAATAAATTGGGGAACATACTGGCCCTTGGGGATGTCGATGCGCACGCGCTCCGGTGGTGTAACTTCGTAATACTCACGCAAACGGGCGCGCAACCTGGCGGCTTCTACGCGCACAATGGGATCCGTGCGTGGGTCGTAATCCCCGCGGCGGTCGTACACCGCTACCGCGATATCGAATTCCTTGATGGTTGCTCCAGGGGATTGCAGCGCCGCATCCACCACGAACCGCAAAAATCGGGATTGTCGTTCGGCCTTGCGAAACAGGGGCGAACTCAGCGCCTGATCCAGATGGTCGTTAACGATGGCAATATTCAGCGACAAAGGCTAGATCCCCATTTTCGCCCGATTCGATTAGCTGGAATTATATCAATTTCCTTTTGAATCAGATGCAGTGCGGGCACCCAGGTTCAGGCGCCAGGCGATTACCGCATCTCGTACGACGCCGACGTCGCAACGCTCCAGGTACTCTGACGCGGACAGCTTGAATTTGCGGTTACGTACTGTAACTTACGCAACCGTTACTTCCAGAAGGTCTCAGCTACGGATAAATTTCTCTCGGTAAGCGATCGACGCAATCGGCGGCTTCAATGAACCGCCATACAGCTGAAACTACAGCCCACAGAGAGGAAACAAATATGAGATCAGCAATTTCGTCTGCCACGCCAATCGTGTTCGTTGTCGACGACGATATCTCGGTGCGCGAATCTCTGGAATCATTGCTCCTCTGCGAAGGGTGGCAACCAGAAACGTTCGCAACCGCTCAGGAATTTCTCATCCAGCCTCGACCTGTTGTCCCAAGCTGTCTAGTGCTTGATGTGTCTCTTCCAGACCTCGACGGTCTCGACCTCCAGAGGCGTCTCGGGTCTGAGGGGAGTGACATGCCGATCATGTTCATCACGGGCCGCGGCGATGTGGCCACATCGGTCCAAGCCATGAAAGCAGGCGCTGTCGAATTCCTGATGAAACCACTCGAGCCTAACATTCTGTTGGATGCCATCCGGGAGAGCCTCGACCGTAGCCGCATGGCGATTGCTCGGGAATCGGAAATGTGCGCTCTCCGGGCTCGCTATGCCTCACTCACCCGTCGTGAACGCCAGGTGTTCGCGTTGGTCGTTTCTGGTTTGTTAAATAAACAAGCCGCGGGAGAGCTTGGAATCAGTGAAATCACCGTGAAGGCACACCGACGCCAGGTGATGCAAAAGATGCAGGCCAAGTCTTTCGCGGACTTGGTAAGGATAGCTACGAGGCTTGGCCCACACCGCGCCCTGAACTCGACAAGTTCAGCCGGCGTCGCCTTATGGCGAAAACAACTGCCAGCCTCGTGTCACTGACGTCGCCAAGGAGGAGGCAGCCATCGAAAACCAGATTGCGTCAGTGAATGCGGTCCCGCGTTAATGTGATAGGCAACGTGAGAGTCGATTCGAAAGTTTCTGTGTGGAGGTGAAACTGTGACCGAGACGAAGAATGATTTGACTGTTAAG
Source organism: Candidatus Sulfotelmatobacter sp. (assembly GCA_030038125.1). Taxonomy (GTDB): domain Bacteria; phylum Acidobacteriota; class Terriglobia; order Terriglobales; family Acidobacteriaceae; genus Sulfotelmatobacter. Next base: position 264 of record JASHPL010000142.1, on the reverse strand, counting down.
GCCTCAATTCCCACTGCTCCCCTGGAATCGATACTGTGCAAGGAGGCGTTGCAAGGCCGCCCACGGCGTCCTCCGGACTATGAAAAAGAAAATCGCGCGCTCGTGAAGCTGATGAGCGCCTTGGCCGACTCGCCCAGCACGATTTTTCAGACGCTGGCCGACACTATCTTGGAGATCACCGGGTCCGACTCCGCCGGCCTGAGCTTGCTGACAAAAGATGGCAAGACCCCGCATGTTGACGGCCAAAGGTTCTATTGGCCAGCC
>JASHPL010000141.1 GCA_030038125.1 Candidatus Sulfotelmatobacter sp. | reverse complement strand
TCCATCGACAAAATGAACGCTGGGGCCGTGGTTCCAGAATTCCAGCTCAACCTGAGTCTGAGAGTCGCCCTTGCAGACCAAGAGCTGATTCGGCGGACGCGGAGCACGGACCAGAAACCCCTACTGCGGAAGGTATAGGTTCGGAATTGGTGAGCGCGGCAGGATTCGAACCTGCGACCCATGCCTTAAAAGGGCATTGCTCTACCACCTGAGCTACGCGCCCGCTTTGTGGAATCAAGTATTTCCAGCGACCACCACGACTCCTGCACCCTCTTCACCGCGCCGTTTCCTTTTAGAAGAGTAGCGAACGAGCGTCTGAATACGTGCCAGTGTACGTGCTTCTTGATTCCCACCCGCTCCGCAGCGGGTTTGACGTGCTTCGACATCGCGCCTGAGGGCCGGTTGATTGCTGTTCTTCTCTGGCGCCCGAAAACATAATTTGATCTTCTGATTGTACGGGTATCGTTTGCGCCAGTCCAGCAGCGCGGCGGATGAGGCCGCGTCCATCGGAACGGGTCTGTGCGATGTTGCCGTTCTTAGTGGGCCGATACGCTGAGAGACAATCGCATGGGTCAATTGAATCTCTCCTGCCCGAAATCCACATCGCAATGATTGGTAAGGTCCAGAATCTTCCGGGCTGGAAAATTGTGATTCCGGCAGCCCCTCCCGAGAGGGGTATAATTGCGCCGGCTATGGCCCTTACTCCTGGCGCGAAACTCGGTCCATATGAAGTGCAATCGCTGGTCGGGTCGGGGGGCATGGGAGAAGTTTATCGCGCACGCGATACGCGATTGCAGCGTGATGTGGCGATTAAAGTCCTCCCGTCTTCACTAGCGAACAATGAAGACCGGGTGCGGCGCTTTGAGCAGGAAGCGAAAGCCGTTGCCGCGCTAAATCATCCCAATCTGCTGACGGTTTTCGATGTCGGCACCCTGCCGGATCCGATCAGCAAGACGGCTTCTCCCTACATCGTTTCCGAACTGCTGGAGGGCTCGACGCTGCGGGCCCGGCTGGCCGAAGGCCCACTCGGGCAGTGCAAGGCTTTGGAGTATGCCGCGCAGATCGCCAGCGGGCTGGCGGCAGCGCACGAGCGTGGCATCGTGCATCGCGACATCAAACCAGAAAATATCTTCATCACGAAAGACGACCGGGTAAAGATTCTCGACTTCGGGCTTGCCAAGCTGACGCAATCGGAACTCGATTCGCAGACGTCGTTGCCGACCGCGGCCAGCGCAACCGAAATGGGCCTGGTTCTGGGCACGATGGGATACATGTCTCCGGAGCAGGTGCGAGGCAAAAAAGTCGACGCCCGCAGCGACATTTTCAGTTTCGGAGCGGTGCTCTACGAAATGCTGTCGCGACGGCGGGCATTTCACGGCGAGAGCACGGCGGACGTGGTCAGCGCGATTTTGAGTGCGCAGCCAGCCGAACTGGCGGTTACAAATCAGGAGATCTCGCCTTCCCTCGATCATATCGTGCGGCACTGCCTGGAAAAAGATCCAGGTCTGCGCTTTCAATCCGCGCGCGATCTAGCCTTTCAGTTGAGCGTATTGCGGGAGACGCGCAGCTCGACGGCCATGCATGCCGTGAGCCCGCCCACGGAGGTCAGACGCAAACAGCCTCTCGTGCTTGCTGGTTTTGGCGCAATCGCGCTCCTGCTGATCATAGCCGGCACATGGTTTCTGGCACGATCCACGGCGCATCTGGAGCCGCCGAAATTTGTTCAGCTCACCTTTCAGCAGGGATTTGTCGAAGCAGCGCGCATGCTGCCCGACGGGAAGAACTTCATTTGCGCTTCGCGCTGGGGCTCGGATGCAAGTACAGGGTTGTTTACCGGAACCATTGATACGCCCGGGCTGCGGCCGCTTGGTGTTCCGGCTGACACCCTGCTCTCGGTTTCTTCCACCGGCGACCTGCTGGTTCTTCAGGACATTCAGAGGATTGGTCCCGGTTATGCCGCCGTAGGCCGATTGGCGCGGGTGTCTGTGAGCGGTGGCGCACCCCGTCCATTGCAGGACAACGTGCAATATGCAGACTGGGCGCCTGACGGCCACGATTTTGCTGTCGTCCGTTTTGTCCCCGATCGCCACGTCTATCGCCTGGAATATCCCACGGGCAAAGTTCTATACGAAACCCCCGGCTGGATCAGCCATCCACGCTTTTCCCGCGACGGCAAGCACATCGCGTTTCTCGATCATCCGGTGTTTGGCGATGACCTGGGAGGTGTCGCCGTCGTCGATCTCCAGGGCAACAAGAAGGAACTCAGCGGCGGGTATGGCTCGACACAAGGTCTGGCGTGGTCGCCGGATCAATCCGAGATCTGGTTTAGCGCGGTGAAGAATGGCGTCTACCGCTCACTTTACGCGACTTCACTGCGCGGCCGCGAGCGCCCGCTGCTGGCAGCGCCCGGAAATGTCGATATTCAGGACGTGCTCGCCAACGGTAGCGTGCTCCTTAACGTCACCGACGAGCGCCTCGAGTTGATGGTGGTTACGCCCGATCATCCGGAGGGTCGCGACTTTACCTGGATGGATTGGGCGTACGGCGCGCGTTTTTCCGCCGACAGCAAGTCGCTCCTGTTTGGCGATCAGCATAGTGGCGATCGCTATGGAACCTTCTTACGCAACCTGGATGGGTCCCCTGCGGTGCGGCTGGGCGACGGCGATCCGTTGGATCTGTCTCCCGATAACAAGTGGGCGATTAGTCGGCTGCCTTCCAAGCCCAACCAGCTTCTTCTGCTGCCCACTGGACCGGGAGAGTCGCGGCAGCTCACGCACTCCAACATCAGCCATCTTGGCGCGCGCTGGTTGCCCGATGGACGAATCGTGTGTGTGGGTAACGAGATCGGTCATCCGGAGCGGACTTTCCTGATTGATATGAACGGTAACGAGAGACCCATCACGGCGGAGGGTACCGTGGCCAGGGCCGTAACCTCAGATGGAAAGAACATGATCACCACCCAGGTGAGCGCCGGGGGTCAATTCCAGCTTGTCCCGATTGACGGGGGAGAGCCGCGTCCGTTGCCTCAACTGCAGAAGGATGACAGCCCTCAGGATTTCACCGCCGATGATAAGACAATTCTGCTCAGAAAGTTTCAAGCCGACGGAAGCGTTGAGTTGTGGAAGCTGGAGCTGGCCACCGGCAAGCGCACACTTCTCGAGAAGGTTGTCGCGCCTGGTGTTCGCGCGGCATCCCGCGGGCTGAACGCGATCTCTTCTCGCGACGAGAAAAGCTACTCCTACACCTATCACCTTGCGATTTCAACCGAGTATCTGGTTTCGGGAGTTCGCTGAGCGATGTCCTGAAAGCCCGGTCCAGTTTTCCTTATCCGCAGCCCCCGCCTAAGAACTCTACGAGGCTGCTGCCACGGACATCTGAAGTTGAAAATTGAACGAACTGTGCTTCTATTGACGAAATTGCGTCTCCGGCTCCCTGCAGCAAGGAATGAGAACGGTTGCAGCACTGATACTGACACGGGCAACTGAACTTCCAGAACACATCTACGGAATCCAACCGGCAGCGCTGATGATGTCTCTCTACACGACGGATTCGGCAGACACGTATGGCAACATGAGTGCCGGCCTGCTCCTCTCTTGCTAAAATCATCGCTCATCACTTTTCTGGGGACCTGAATGCGCTCCATCCTACTGCTTCTGGCTTTGGGCTTGTCTTGCTTCTTTTTCAGCGCCGCCCAAGTTAGCAGTGACAAAAACGCAAGCGCCGAACATCACGATGCCTCCGCTTTAGACGATGCCGCCATCGCCTCCGGGCTCAAGGAAGCCCTTGAGATCAGCACCACAAAAGCAATCGCGCTCGCGGGCAAGCGAGACGGTTTCCTGGAGAACGAGAGCATCCGGATTTTGCTTCCGCCGGAACTGCAGGCCATCGGCAAGAGCATGCGCCTGCTGGAGATGGGAGATCAGGTCGACGAACTCGAAATTGGCATGAACCGCGCCGCCGAACAGGCCACACCGCAGGCGAAACCCATTTTTCTCGCTGCGCTGAAAAATCTGTCGTTCAAGGACCCGCGTCTCGTCCTGAACGGCGGCGACACGGCGGCGAGCGAGTATTTTCGGCGGATCAGTTCCGCTGACCTCAGCGCGGCATTCACCCCTATCGTTCATCGCTCTCTGGAGCGCATGGGTGTAATTAAGCAGTATCACCGCGTGCTCAAGAATGACCCAGGCGGCAATGCCCTGGCCAGCAAATTCGATCTGGACAACTACGTGGTCGAAAAGACCATCGACGCCATCTTCTACATGCTTGCGGCTGAGGAGACCAATATTCGACGTGATCCCACTGCACAAACGTCGCCTCTGCTGAAAGATGTCTTCGGCAGTAAATGAGGCGTGGCGAAACGAGGTATTCGCTGGTCCGATCAAAAGGTTAAACGAATGGTCTAACAAACGCCGCAAGATCCAGCTGCTTCCGAGGACTAAGAGGCCTTGAGTTTCATTACCTCCGTAACGTTTTAGCCCTTACCATTTCGCTTTACCCTTGATCTGCCACGTTGTGGTCGAGGAGCGAGCTATCTCCGTCACCAATCCATCTGCAGCGCAAAACGCCCGAGCGGCTTCGGCGCGCGCTTTTGTTCACAGCCTGAACATTCTGATCAAGTACGCTCGCATGTACGGCTACGATCACAAGCGTACCGAAGCGCAATTTGAAACCACATGGAATGAGTTGCAGCAGGGCTTACCTTCGACGGGAGATGCCGGCTTCCTGCTGGGAGTTTCCGACAACAAGTTGCTGCTCGACGGAATTCCCCTCGAAACCGGAAACGCCGAACGCAGCTTCGCAACTCTGTTAACGACAGCCGGCCTGGCCAGTCTGCATTTCTCGAAAGATGTGACGGTTGAGGATTTCACGCGCCTGGTACGAGCTTTCACCGTGGCAGGCTCGAAGGCTACGGATGTGGCCAAGCAGATCAAAGAGACGCTCGGCGCGGGCAAGCAGAACAGTACGATCAAGATCAACGAAGTCAAGTTTGTGGCGGCCGATCCGCTCACGGGAGACGTCAGCATTGCCGCGCAGATCGCTGCCCAGACCCTCGGCCCTGAGTTCAAACAGTGGCTCAATGATCCGCAAAAACTCCTGCAATTGATTGCCGCTGCGGAAGGCGCGAATTCGGGCGGTGGCGGACAAGGAGCCCCTGGCGTTCCCATGGTTCCGTTGGGAAGCGTGCCCTACTTTGGCGGTTCCGGCGGATCGGGTGGCGGGGGTTCAGCCACCAGTGGCGGAAGTGGCGGATTTGGCGGCGGAACGGGCACTGGCGGTGGTACTGGAGGAACTGGAACCGGCACCGGCGGCGGAGGTGGGGGATTTGGTGGCGGATTCGGCGGCGGAACCGGCTCAGGCGGTGGTCCTGCAGGAACTGGAACCGGTACCGGTGGCGGAGGCGGAACTGGAACGGGAACGGGCGTGGCTCCAGCCTGGACTGGTGCAATCGTCCCTCTCCAGGAGCAGGAAGTCATTCAGGCGATCCGGCTGCTCACTCGGTTTGGTCAAGTCCAGCACGACCCCGCGCTCAAAGAAGAGGATCTGCAGAAAGACATCGGCGCAACCAATCCGAATACGCGGCTGAGCTTGCAGCAACTACTGGGTAGTCTGGCGGCGCGGGCGTCGCAGGAGGAAGAGGATACACCCCTGCTGATGAAAGCCGCCGAACATATGGCCATCCGCTTTGCCCTCGAGCGCTATCAGAAGGGTGAAGTCAAAGTGAATGCCGTGCACCAGATGATGGAGCACATGAGCCGGCAGATGGACTCCTTGCGCCAGATTCTGCGAATGCAGGAAGAAAAGATGAACAAGGCCGGCATTCTGGTCGAGTCCCATGCCGACATTCTCGACCGAATGTTTTGGGCGGAAGTGCCGGAATCGGGCAAGAAGAGCGTATTGCTCTCGCATGAAGCCCCCTGCGTTCCGCCGCGCAATGTCCGCCAGTTCGTAGAAGTACTGTTGGAGCGGGACGACACCGCGGCGGCATCGGAAATTTTGAACAATTATTCAGGCTGCCTGAGCGCGAAGGAGATCGAGCCCCGTCGAAAGACCGCGATCGGGTTGAGTCAGCTCGCGGATCTGTACGCGCGCGTTGGCGGGCAACCTATGGCCCAGGCGGTACGCAAACTCAGTGAGCAGTTGATTGCAGACAAAGATCCGGAGTTGCAGAGCCTGTTAAGCGCTGCCTTCGTGCGCTTGAGCCAGGAAGCGAGCGCGGCCAAGAATTACGCAGCGGTCAACGAAGTTTGCGCGGGCATGGAGCTGGTCAGTGTGGAGCGGCCGGTACTGATGAGCGATCTGCGTCCACGCGTGGGTGTAGAGAATCGTTTGCCGGAGTTTGTGGAAGAGGCGCTGCGGCTGGAGCCTGTGCCAGCGGACCTGTTATCGGTGTTGCGGCGAACCTCTCAGGCGGGCGCCGAGCATATGGCAGACCGCTTCTTCCGCTGCATGCGGCGCGATGAATGTGATCGCATGATCGAGCTGGTGAAGCAGCTGGGGTCGCCCGTACTCGCGCAATTGCGGGAAATTTTGCGGACGGGCCAGCCGCGTCAGGCGTCGAGCGTGGTGGGACTGGTGAGCCGGCTGGATGTGAGCACATTGCTGGAACTGCTGCCGGCGCGCCTTCCGGAATGGAATCGCTTCTACCACGACATCGTCGTCCGCCAAATTGCCTACGGCGCTGCTCCCGACCGCGGCCGCAGCTTGCTGGAGCTGGCGGAGGTGCTCGATCCTGTGGTCTTGCCGGAAGCCGTAGATGAAATCGGAATGAGCGGCGACATCACGGCCGCGCCGCCCTTGATCGCTATGGCGCGCGCCGGCGATTCAGCCTCGCGCTCACCGTTTGTGCAATTGAAGGCCATCGAGTCGCTCGGGCGCCTGAAGGACCCCGAAGCCATCAACACTCTGCGCGAGATTCTCGAAGCAAAGAAAACTTTTGGATTCGTGCACCATAAAGAGTTGAGAATCGCAGCCGCGCAGGCCCTATCGAAGATCGACCCGCGCTACAGTTCACAAGTCCTGTCGGATACCGGGTTCGAGCCATCCGAGCTCGCTATCGCACCCCTCGACACGGCGCCGGCCTGCCCCTGGGTGAGACAGCGGCGCTATGAAAGGCTCGTACTGGCCAAGACCGTGATAGCGACGGTTGGCAGCTCGTGGGGCAAATCGAAGGTCATGCTCCGTGAACTGAGCCTGGGCGGCGGTATGGGAACGAAGGAAGACAACCTGCGCATTGGCAGCGAAGCCGATCTCGAAATTTCTCTTGGCATGCGGTCGAAGATTCGCGGCCACGTGTTGCTGCGGCGTGCACGGGTGAATGAAGTCGGCTTTGAAATCGTGAACACCGATCTTGAGAGCCGCTACCGTCTCCGTCGCCTACTCGTCGAAGCTCTCACCCATGCCCCGCAAAACAAAGGTCATGAGTGGGGCGGCGAGCGGAAAGTTTAGGAAAGCAGTTTCAAGGTTTTTCTTTTCAGAGCTTCGAGCGCTCTTAAGTCTCCGTTCAATAAGAAAGAAAAGGCCTCCACTTTCATGGAGGCTTTTCTGTTTCTCTGATTTGAAATCTGAAACCTTGAAAGCTGGCCTACTTCACCTTGGCAAAAATGATTACCAGCGTGTACAGCGCAAGAGACTCGATCAGGGCCAGTCCGAGAATCAGGGCGAGCTGGATTCCAGGACGAGCGGCAGGATTCCGAGCCAATCCTTCGGCGGCGGCGGCGGTCGCTCGGCCCTGCGCCAGGGCGCAAATGCCGGAGGCGAATGCCATTGAGAATCCGGCCGCGATGTCGGCCCACATCGCACTGGACCCTCCGCCTTGGGCAAATGCAGGAACAGCGAATGAGAGTACAGACAGAACCATAAACAGCTTGCTTAATTGACGCATCGTGTTGCTCCTTTTCCTATGATTTGCCGCCAGTGGGTGGTTGGCGTCATCCCGTACAGACGCCCTCACGCTTGCGGCTCCAGTTTCAGTACTCAGCTCCCAGTTCCCGGCAAAACTGCGGACGGAACTGGCAACTGGCCACTGATCACTGGCAACTCGACTTTTTAATGCATCTCGCCGACCGCTCCCTGCAAATACACAGTTGTCAGCAAAACAAAGATATACGTTTGCAGCAACGAAACGAAAATGTGCAATCCCAGGAAAGCGATGGGAACCGCGAGAGGTATCAGCGAAAAGAAAACCAGCGTGACCATATCGCCCGCGAACATATTGGCATAGAGACGAACGCTCAACGACAGCACGCGCGCCACATGGCTGATGAGTTCGATTGGAACCATGAGCCAGGCGAGCCACCAGAACGGTCCCGCAAAGTGTTTCAAGTATCCGATTCCGGAGTGCTTGAATCCCTGCGCCTGATAGTAGACGAAGGCGCACAGCGCACAACCAAGAGGGACAACCGCCAGCGCAGTCGGAGACTCGAAGCCGGGCACCAGACCAATCAGATTGCAAAACAAAATAAAGTACAGAAGTGTGGCGAGAAATGGCGTATAGGCCTCATTGTGGTGGCCGCCAATGATTTCGTCGCTCTGGTTTTTGATGAATCCATCCACCAGTTCGAACAGATGCTGCAATGCTCTCGGGTTGGAGACCGATAGTCGGGAGCGCACAATCAGGAAAAGCGCCACGAGAAAGAAAAAAACCAGCAACTCCATCGACAAGGAGTTCGGAATCGGCGCCTGCGGATATTTCGGCTCGATCGAAAGCGCGCGCAGCAGCGCCGTAACCGGAGCTGCGAATAAATGATTTAGAAGTGCCGTAAACCAGAGTTCTTCAGGCATAAGAAGCCGGTCCGCCAGCCTTCCATTCGTCGCGTTTCCACCAATATTGGTGCTAAACACCACGAGACAATGCTACGAAAACCTCATATATCGCTTCGCAGGCAATAGCGGCTACGGGCAAAAATAAGCCCGCAAGCAGGCCGCTCAGGCTCGCGGGAGAAACAGTCAAGATAACATACGCGCCAATCGCCATCAATAGATAGCGCAGCAAGAACCGGAGCACGATTCCCGATCCTGATTTCGAGGGCGTCTCTCCTGCCGCGCGGTCGACAAAGCCGCCGATCGCGCGCTTAAGCCAGTAGAAGCTGATGTATGCGACTGTGCACCCCAACGCAAAACCGGCAACGCTTCGTGTCCCGAGCCTCCACCAGACCGCCGCTGCCGCGATCGGAGCGATCGCAATCATGAAGCGACGGATCCGGTTGAGCGCGCCCGCGTAAAAGCGCTCCGCCCGCATTTGGTCAGCCGTCAGATTCAACATGCAGGTATTTTTACATGGTACGTGAAACGAGCACGATGAGGCAGGTCAGTCCGAATTCCGCCAATCTTTCGTTGTTTGGCGTGGTAAGGTGGAAACAGTGGGTGACCCGAAAAAGTCGTGGTTGCGAAACCGGGTGGAACACGCGCTGGTCAAGGGATTGACCCGTGCCTATGAGACGGTGCGCGTTGATCCGGCAAAGTTTCTGCTGCAACTGCGTATTGCCTATCGCATGCCCATTAACGGCTATCACGGGGTGTTCTCCTTGAATGTCGGTGAAGTAGATATGGTCGCCGAATCGGTGATCCGCAGCGGGATGAGGGTTGCCGCCATCGAAGGAGCCGGGCTGGGACTGGGTGGATTGATGACCATTGTGCCCGATCTCGGCATTCTCTCGGCCATCACCATGCGAACGATCGAGAAGTTGAGCTTGGTCTACGGATTCGAATTCAACACTGACGATGAGATTGCCGAACTTTGGATCGCCGCGGCCAGCGCCGCTGGCGTGGACATCAGCCGCGATCTGCTGGAGAAAGAAGTGCTCAACAAGTTCATACCCCGCGTGATTGAGCGGATTGCGGCGCAGGCCAGCAAGGAAGTTGTCGAAAAGTGGGCGGGGCGGATGATTCCCTTGGCCAGCGCGGCCATCGGCGCGGGCTTGAATTACTGGTTTGTGCGCGCCTGGGGCGAGCGAGCTCGAGCGCATTTTCGAGCGCGGCACTTGCAAGTGCGTCCCGAGCGGCTGGCGTTGATGGCAAGCAAACTTCCCGCATTCCGGTAACTGCCTTTCACTAATTCCTTAACGGCCATTCACCACGAAGACACAGAGGCAAAAAGGGGAAAAGACCTTGTCAAAGAAGACCGTTCTGAGGATCCGGCAAGCGTCTCCGTCCGATTGTGCGTCGATGGCTCGGCTCATCAATTTCAGTTTCAAGGTAGAAAAATTCATCGAGGGCGAGCGCACGGATGAGGCCGAACTGCTCGACAGGATGAACAAAGGCGCGTTTCTTTTGGGATGCGATGAGGCGGGCGAGTTGGCCGCGGCGGTGTATGTTGAGGTGCGCGGCGTGCGGGGATATTTCGGTATGCTGGCCGTGCATCCTGAGCGGCAGGGAAGTGGGCTGGGACGGAAAATGGTCGAGGCGGCCGAGGAATTTTGTCGCGACAAGGGCTGCACGGCGATGGACTTGACGGTCTTGAGCCTGCGTCCGGAATTGCCCCCGATCTATCGGAAGCTGGGTTATCTCGAAAGCGGCGTTGAGGAATTTCGGCCGTCGCGTCCACTCAAGCCAGGAGTGAAATGCCATTGCATTGTGATGTCGAAGACGGTATAGCATTCCGCCGTTTCAGCGCGTTTCCACAGAAGAAGGGGCAGCGGATGGCGGCTTACCACCTCCGGCGCAATTCAGCTTCAGGCGTAATCGTCAAGAATCAGAGCTTCGAAGTCCGACACGCGCTTGAAAACTGGGTCGTTGGTCACCATGGCCGTCGCCTGAGCATACATTGCGGTCGCGGCCTGCAGCCCGTCGGGAGTTCGTAACCGGTGCTGGGCGCGAATTTCAGCGGCCCGCGCGGCTATTTCGAGGTGGGGGGCGAACCATTCAAGATTCGGAAAACTCGAGAACAAACCGAAGATCTCATTCGCCTTGCTAACATCGTGCTCGCGGTAAGGGTGGACCAGAAGCTCGGTCATGGTGATCGTACTTGTGACGGCAACAACCTCCGATTGTTCCAGAGAAGAAAAGATGTAATCGGTTAACGGCGAGTAATGAGGGTTAGCTTCCCACTGGTAGATGAAGATGCAGGTGTCAAGCGCGACGCGCTTGTGGCCGTCGAGAATGCCGCGCAAGCGCACTATCTCCAACCCTCTCGCTCGGTCTTCAGATAGTCCTTGGGATACCTACCACGGCCAAGAGTTGCTCGATGATAGGACTTCGGTTTTTCCAAAATGAGGACCTTATTACCAAGAACGCGCACCACGACCTTGTCACCGGGCTTAAGCTGCAAAGCTTCGCGTGCTTCGCGCGGAATGACGATCTGGTTTTTGGAAGATAGGGTGGCTTCAGCCATGCTTTACATTTTAGCAGAAAGTAAAGCGCAATCACACTCGCTGTCTCTGCTCAGCGGAGCCGTGGCGTCCGGCGCGAGGGAAGCCTTTGCTTTGTTGTTGCCATTTTTTCGTTTACCGGAGCCAGTCTTCCAGTTCAATTCCCCGATCGGTTTTTTCGTCGCGGTACTTCACGATCACCGGGGTATAGAGCGACAGATTCCATCCTGCGGCATTACCTTTTTGCACAGCCCGCGAGCCCGGCACGACCACCGCATTTTCCGGTACCTCCAGCCGCGCATCCGCTGTCGCACGGTAGACTTCGCCTTTCACCAGATCATAGAGCGGTGTGGAGCGCGTCAGGATCGTCCCCGCACCCAGCACGGCTCGCGCCCGTACCAGCGTGCCTTCGAAAATACCGCAATTGCCGCCGACCAGTACATCTTCTTCGATAATCACCGGTGCGGCGTTGACCGGCTCGAGTACGCCTCCGATTTGCGCGGCAGCGCTGAGGTGTACGCGTTTGCCGATCTGCGCGCAGGAGCCGACCAGCGCGTGCGAGTCGATCATCGTTCCCTCATCGACATAGGCTCCGACGTTGATGAACATCGGCGGCATGCAAATGACTGAAGGAGCGACGTAAGCTCCCAAGCGCACCGACGACCCTCCCGGGACCACGCGCACGCGGTCAGCGATCGTGAAGCGGCGGGCAGGGAATGTGTCTTTATCAACAAACGAAAGACCCGCCGTCATCTCTTGAAGAACTCCAAGACGAAAACCCAGCAGGATGCCTTGCTTGACCCAGGTGTTGACTTTCCATTGCCCCGAACTTCCTGGAGAAACGACCTTCTCGGCAGCGCGGATCTTACCCTGCGTGAGTTGGTCGCGAAATTCGAGAAAAATTCGGCGCGCTTCCGGATTCGGCCCGGCTTCGGCTTGCGCGGAAAGGCGCTCGATGGATTCTTTCAGGTTCGGCATGAATCGTTGATTCTTGATTGCGGATTGCAGATTTGTCAAAAACAATAGCAGGTCGCTCCACTCCGCTTGCCTCGCTGCGCTACGGTCAGGATGACAAGAATGGGAGGGCTTGAGATTTCGACCGCTGGGAAAATCCTTATACGCACTTACATTCGCTGCGGATCAGGATGCCGGTCATGGCCTGGGCGGCTGCGCGCGCCTCCACAATCGTCGGAAATGGCCCGTGCCAGCGCGCGTGATTCAAATCGTGGCCGGAGGGACGTCCTTTGCCGTGGCTGCATTGACCGCACGTTCCGCGATGCAGAACAATTTTGTGCGGTCCCGCGGCCCAGTTTTCATAAATATAAAATTCCGCCGCACCGCGAGCCGCCGCAACGGCGCCACTAATCAATCCGGCTTCCGTCGCGATTTTTTGCAGGCGCGAGCGGGTGTCGCGGCGCATGGGAAGCAGCGGCAGCCGATAAATTTCCTCAAGCTTTCCCATCATCGTTAGAACGGCCTTGACCGGCAGTGGGCTGGACTCGATAAAGTTCGCCCGCATCAGCGGCAGGTATTTTCGATTGAGGCTGCGAGCGGTCGCCCAATCATTTCCGAGCGCAGCGCGGGTCATTTCGGCCATCTCCCGTGGGATTTCGTTCGACGCGACGGATATAACACCCGCGCCGCCTAGAGCGATAACGGGCAGTGTCACCGCATCCTCTCCCGAGAAGATCAGAAATGTCTCCGGCACCAGGGAAATGGCTTCGGCAACTTGCGTCATGTCGCCGCTGGCTTCTTTGATCCCCACGATGTTCGGGATCTCTGCCAGCCGCGCGACTGTTTGCGCTTCGAGATTCGTTCCCGTGCGGCCCGGTACGTTGTACAAAATGACGGGCTTCTCCCCCACCGCTTCGGCGATCGCTTTGAAATGCCGGTATTGCCCCTCCTGCGTGGGCTTGTTGTAGTAAGGCGATGCCGTGAGAATGGCGTTTACGCCGGGGCGCGCGGCTAGTTCCTTGGCCTTTTCGACAGCCTCATGCGTGGCATTCGAGGTCGCGCCGGCGACGATGGGCACCCGTCCCGCGGCCACTTCGATGGTGGTGTCAATCACGAACAACCATTCGTCGCGCGTGAGCGTGGGTGTTTCGCCGGTCGTGCCGCAGGGGACGAGGAAGTCGATGCCGGAGTCGATTTGCCAGGAAATCAGATTGCGCAGGGCAGCGTCGTCGATGGAGCCGTCTTGACGGAAGGGAGTGACGAGAGCAGTGCCGCAGCCACGAAGTTGCATAGCTATAAGATAGCGCGATTGCTGGACGCTGTGAAACGCTTGCAGTCGAAGTCACTTCGCCCACCACGCTGATTAATACTGGAGGGCAACTCTGCAAGCAGGCTTAAGGATCTGTCAGTGACTTCAATCAGCTTTTTGTTCGGTCCGCCAACTGACAACTACAGTTCCCGCCACACGTCCCTGAAATCGTAAAAGCCTTTTTTGCCGACGAGCCATTCGGCGGCCAGCACCGCGCCCTCGGCAAACCCGCGGCGGGATTTCGCGTCGTGGCACAAGTAGATGCGATCCACGGGAGACTCGAAGACGATTTCGTGCAGACCAACGACTTCGCCCTCGCGAAAAGAAGTGATCTCGAGCGGTTCGCTCTGCCCGCTCGATTCGCGAATTAGATGCTGCAGAATAGTGGCCGTACCCGAGGGTGCGTCCTTTTTTTGAGCGTGATGGCGTTCGAATATCTGCCCGGCATAATCGTGGTGGAGTGCGACCGCGGCGGCGCGTGCAACGTCGAAAAACAGGTTGACCCCGATAGAAAAATTCGGGGCATAGATAAACCCAATCCCCTGTTGCTCGACCATTCGGCGGATGCGATCGAGTTCACCATACCAGCCCGTCGTTCCAACAACCATGTTCTTTCCCGCACGAATACAAGCTTCGATATTGGCAACGACGCAATGGGGAGTGGTGAAATCGAGAACGACTGCGATATCCGCCAGCTTTTCAGGGCTGAGCGCGGCACAGGCCGCGTTTTCTTTCGATCCGGCGATTTCAACGTGATGCTTGTGCTCGCGCGCCACTTCTGCCACGAGTGATCCGGTTTTACCGCGGCCAAGCAGAAGAAGATTCATGGCAAAGATGATTTAATCACAGAGGGCCCAGAGGAACACAGAGAGAGAAAAATGTAGTCTTGCGCGCGTCTTCCTATGCAAAAATTTCGGTATCGAGTTCGGCGAAAAATCGCTTGTGCAACCGCCGGATCACGTCCGGCACTTCGTCTTCTTCGATCACAAAGGTGAGATTGATTTCCGACGCGCCCTGCGAAATCATGCGGATCTTCTTGTCGGCAAGTTCGCTGAATACCAAAGCCGCCATTCCGGGCCGCTCGCGCAGGTTCTCTCCGACGAGGCAGACAATGGCTTTGCGGCCTTCGTATTTCACGTCGGCAAGCTTGGCCAGATCAGCGGCGAGCGCTGGAATGGCCTGATTAGAGTCAATCGTCAGCGAGACGCTGACTTCAGAGGTCGAGACGACATCGATCGCGACTTTGTGACGATCGAAGGCCTCGAAAATCGCACGCAGGAATCCGTGGGCCAGCAGCATCCGTGGTGCGGCCACTTCGACAATGGTGATGCGCTTCTTGGCCGCGATGGCTTTGAAAATGTTTTGGCCGTGCGGCGCGCGCGTAGTAATCCGTGTGCCTTCGCAGGAAGGATTGCGAGAGTTCAGAACGTAGACCGGAATATTCTTCTGAATGGCCGGTAACACGGTTGCGGGATGAAGCACCTTCGCACCGAAATAGGCGAGCTCGGCAGCCTCATCGAAACTAATGATCTTGATTCGGCGGGCATCGGGGCAAATTCTTGGATCGGTGGTGAGAATGCCGTCGACATCGGTCCAGATTTCGATTCGGTCCGCTCCGAGCCCAGCGCCGAAAATCGCGGCGGAAAAATCTGAGCCGCCACGTCATATGGTCGTCGTAATTCCGGCCCCGCTGGCCCCGATAAATCCGCCCATCACCGGCACTTTGCCACTTTCGAGTAAGGGCTGAACTTTTTCCCGCAGGCGCGTGTTGGTTTCCTCGTATTGCGGGACTGCCTGCATGTAATTGCTGTCGGTAACCAGAATTTCCCGCGAATCCACATGGACGCCGCTCAATCCGCGCCCAGCAAAGGCTGCGGCGACAATTTTGCTGGAGAGCATCTCGCCAAAAGCTGCGACGTGATCCGTAGTGCGAGGAGTAATTTCTCCTACCGCGGAGATGCCCCGCAGCAGTTCATCGAGGGCCTCGAAATCCGATCCGATCTCAGAGTGGAATTCCGTGAACAGCGCCGTGCCCAGCAGTTCGCTGGCGGTGTTGTAGTGGCGTTCCTGCAGCGAACGGCAGAGTTTGAGGGCCGTTTTTCGCTCGCCGGAACCGGCCGCACGGGCCATGGTCAGCAGCGTGTCGGTGACTTTGGCCATGGCGCTGACCACCACCACCGGCTGCTGCGCCAATCGTCCCTCTACGATGGACGCGACGCGATCGATCGCCTTCGCGTCTTCCACCGATGTGCCGCCAAATTTCATCACGATCATCGGCGCGTCCTGGGCCAACAATCGAAGTAGCGAACATTCGCGGCACAGCACGCGAGACCCTTCGCTCCGCCACAAGCACGCCTGCGCTCAGGATGACGTAAGGTTGCTTTGAAACAAGATGGCTTGGCCGCTCGAGCCGTCATTCCAGGTAGCCCTTGGCCTTGAGCAGTTCAGCATTGAGCACGGCCGCGCCGGCGGCTCCGCGAATCGTATTGTACGAGAGCACGGTGAACTTCCAGTCGAGAACCCCGCACGGGCGCAAACGGCCAACGACGGCGGTCATTCCGGAGCCGGTGTCAACGTCGAAACGAGGCTGGGGACGGTCGTTCGCCTCAACATAGAGGATCGGCTGTTTGGGAGCGCTGGGGAGCCGCAATTCCTGCGGCTCGGCACGATAAGAATTCCACGCGGCGATCATTTCTTCCGGCTTGGCCTTGGTCTTGAGGCGGATCGAGACTGACTCGGTGTGTCCGTCTTCGACCGCGACGCGATTGCATTGCGCGCTCATGGCAAACGCCGCAGGAATCACTTTCGAACCGTTCAGTTGGCCCAGCAGCTTGCGCGTTTCCTCTTCCATTTTTTCTTCTTCATTGCGAATGAAGGGAATCACGTTGCCGAGGATGTCGAGCGACGCGACACCCGGATAACCCGCGCCACTGACCGCCTGCATGGTCACCGCCATTACGGTTTCCAACCCGAAGCGCTGATAGAGTGGCGCCAGCGCAAGCACCAGCCCAATGGCCGAGCAGTTTGGATTGGTAACCACGTAGCCACCCGATTTCTTGCGCCAGCTCTGCCGATCGATGAGGTGAATATGTCCGGCATTCACTTCTGGGATCAGCAACGGCACGTCTGGCTGCATGCGCAGCGCGCTGGAGTTCGAAACCACGGCGCAACCGCCGTCGGCGAAGCGAGGCTCGAGTTCGGCAGCGATAGAAGCATCGAGCGCGGCAAAGATAATCTTGGGCGCACCATCCGGAGTCGCCGGAGATACCTGCATCGCCGCCAGGCGCGCAGGGATCGCTGTCTTTAGGCGCCAGCGAACGGCCTCTGCATAGGGCTTGCCTTCGGAGCGGTCCGAAGCAGCCAGCCAGGCCACTTCGAACCAGGGATGATGTTCCAGCATCTGGATGAAGCGTTGTCCGACGACCCCGGTAGCCCCCAGTATGCCAATGGGAATTTTTCGGTCCATAAAGGTAAATGGAATTTTATAACAGCGACGACTTAGTTCCTAAAGCAAGCCGAATTCCCCCCGGACATGCTCTTTGGTTCGAGTTTCGCGCCCCACTACAGACTTTGCAACCCTTGCCGATAGGTAGAGCGGGAGGATTTCATGCCCGAACTACGCCAGAATTTTTTTACCAAAGAATGGGTAATCATCGCTACGGAACGAGCCAAACGGCCGGAAGAGTTGGCCACACACCGCGCCGCGCAGACCCAACCCTCATTTGTCGAGTCTTGTCCATTTTGCCCGGGGAATGAAAGCAAAACACCACCCGAGGTCATGCGTACTCCGTATGGCGGCGAACCCTGGACGGTCCGCGTGATTCCCAATAAATTTGCCGCCTTGTCGAGCGACGTGCAACCGGTGCGCAGCCTGCAGCACCTCCGCCGCCGCGTGGATGGTTTCGGTTTTCACGAAGTGATTGTCGACAGCCCCGACCACGCCGGCTTTTTTCCTTTTTTGCCCGACGAGCATATCGCCAGCGTTCTGCGCGTCTATCGCGAGCGCTACAACGCTCTCAGCCGCGATCGCCGGGTAGCGCACATTACCATTTTCAAAAACCACGGGCTGGATGCCGGGGCAAGCTTACAACATCCGCATTCGCAGCTGATCGCTACCCCGGTCATTCCCAGTCAGGTGCGCCATCGGCTCTATGAGGCCCTACGCCATTACGACGACGTCGGAGAGTGCATGTTCTGCCACATGGTGGAGCGCGAGATCGGAGACGAGACGCGCATTGTGTGCAAGAGCGAAAACTTCGTCGCCATGGAAGTGTTCGCCTCGCCCACGCCGTTTGCCACGCACATTTTCCCCCTGCGCCACATGGCGAGCTTTGGTGACATTTCGGATCTGGAAATTAACGATCTCGCGCGCGTGTTACGCACATTGCTGGCGAAAATCTACGTGGGGCTGGAGAATCCGGACCTGAATTTTACGGTTCGCAGCGGACCGGCCGAGTATGCCGGGGCGCGGCACTTTCATTGGTATATGAGCGTGATTCCCCGCCTGACGCGAGTGGCAGGTTTTGAGTTGGGATCGGGAATGTTCATCAATACGGTCCTGCCCGAAGCCGCTGCGGAATTCTTGAGGAAGGTCTCGGTCGAGAAAGTGCTCGGAGCGGCAGCAGGGAAGTAGCGGAGAACTCGCGTTGCTCTCCAGGATTCGTGTATAGCGACAGCCCACTCGGCTGAGCCTAACTCGGCCCGGACACTCTCAACCCAGTGGCGAACGGCTACTTTCGGGTGGAAGTCCGCGGAGAGAAAATTAGAGCTAGGACCGGTGCGTGGGTTGTGTCCCCAAAGTGAACTCGGTGAGAGGACCGAATTTCCTCTTCTCGGCGTAGAGCCGCCAGCGCCGAAAGACAATGCGCAGGCTCGCCATCACTGGAATGGAGAGATAGATTCCCAGAATTCCGGCGACCTCGCCTCCGGCCATGACGCCGAAGATCGCTGCCAGAGGATGCAGTTCCATACTTTCCCCCATGATGCGCGGAGAGGAAACATAATCCTGCATGAGTCGCCAGAGGATCAGAAACACCACCAAAGCCGGCCAGTGCACATAGCCGGTCAGCAGCGCCACGCCTACAATAATCAGGCCCGCCGCCAGCGGTCCAATGACGGGAATAAATTCCAGCAAGCCACCAAGTGTCCCAAGAACGAGAAAATACGGTACGCGCATGATCCAGAGCGCCACGGAATACACCACCAGGCTCAGCGCGGCCAGAATGAGCTGCGCGCGGATGAAGTGAGCGAGCATGTGGTTCAAATCGTTGAGCACATTCTGCAGGAATTCGCGCTGCGGGCGGGATTGGATGGTCGAAAGCAGCACGTCGCTGAACATTCGCCCGTCTCTCAGGAAAAAGATGGAAAGCAGCGGAACCAGGAACAGCAGCCAGGCGTCTTGCGCCACGTCAGCGATCCGCAATCCGAGGCGTTGCGCCAATTCGGTGATTTCTCCGCTATGGCTCACAAGAACCGACTGCACAAATTCCGTGGTCGCCTGACTCCATCCGTGCTGTTCTCCGATCTGCGTTGCAAGCTGGCCGGAACTGAGGCGAGCCAGCATCGTAGGCAGGGAGTGTCCCAGCCTCGCTCCTTCTGAGGTCACCTTCGGCCCGACTTCTGCGAAGAAAACCGCAACCAGCGCCAGCAGGCAGGCATAGATCAGCGCAATGGCGCGCCCCCGCCCGCGCATCAATTTCTCCAGATGATTGACCAACGGGCTCATCAGGTAGGCAAAAAAGATGGCGAATAAGAACGCGATCAGGGTGACACGGGCGACATAGAGGAATCCCAGTCCCAGCGCAAACAGCAGCGTGGTAATCAGTACGCGCGCCGTCCGTGAATCGGTCAACAGCAAGAATCATCTCCCGCGCGGAATCATCCCGGAAACCCTTAATTGTGCCATTTGGAGGCAGAGTCGAGAAAACTTCTTTTCCTTCCCCTGGCTGGATTGGGGTTTCCTTCGCATTCAAACGAACCGGAATCAGGGCAGCCTACTGCCGGACTACCTCCGTGTCATCGGCAGGAATCGAAACGCGCATGAGTTTGAAATGGTCCTGATCGTCCAGCCACAGGTTCCACTGAAAATTCTCCCCCGAGAGATTCAAGCGAAGCAACTCCCGCTCCGCGCCGCCAAGGGTGACTTTTTCCTTTCCCACTAACTCCATACGAACGCTCATTGAGGTGCGATCTTGAGGAACGAGCACCCCGAACTCGACCGCACCCTGCTGGCATTTGAGAGTCCCAGCTTCAGACTTGCAGTCAGCCGCGAGATAGCGCCAGGCGAGCACCTCGCGTTGCACAAAAGTGTTGTTATCGAGGATCGCCGAGGTGCTGGGCATCAGGAATGGCTGCTCCGCGGGTTTTGCCGAGCCCGGGGCTGTGACTCTCTCCAGCAGGAAGTCATTATTGGGTGTTACGCTCAGCGAACCGCCCGAACTCTGGCTCCATTCGTAGCGAAGCAA
The DNA here is from genome assembly GCA_030038125.1 of Candidatus Sulfotelmatobacter sp. Taxonomy (GTDB): domain Bacteria; phylum Acidobacteriota; class Terriglobia; order Terriglobales; family Acidobacteriaceae; genus Sulfotelmatobacter. The sequence goes on along the minus strand of JASHPL010000141.1, from coordinate 3,033 downwards.
TTCGCCTTGGGAAGTAAATTCGAGCTCGGCCTTTTGCTTTACCGGATCGTCGCCTGCGACGGCTTTCACTTGCGACTTGACGGTGCTGACACCGTTCTGCTGCTCGATGCTGAAGGTTTCGGTCACTACGTGCTGCCCTTTGACAATTACGTCGAACGACCCGGAGTCGATCATCTCCGGCTTCGCTTTTTCTTTTTTCTCGTCTTTACTGCGCGCCGCGCACAGCGGCAGCCAAGACAGCAATATCAAAGCAAGAGCTCGGCGAATTCGGGGATGAAGCCTCACTCGATTTCTCCTGGTCCGGCCTGGGTTCTGCAATCGTCCGCCGCCCCGGGCAGCCCCAGGATCCGAGCGATTTCGCTTGCAATCGCCTCTATGGAGCGGCCGGCGGTCTGAACAATCATTGATGACTGCAAGTATGCCCCACGCCGGGAAGCATAGAGTTTGCGAAATTGGTTCATGCTATTCAGCAGCGGACGCTCCGCGCCATTCGCAGCCGCTTGCTGGCGACAGCGCGACCAGAGTTCTTCCACGGGAGCGTCCAGAAACACGGTGCGAACGCGGGCGCTGCGTAAGAGGTCCGCGTTGCGCTTACGCGTGAACGCCCCTCCACCCAAGGCCACAATCTTCGTTATCCCCGACGAAAGCTCCGCCAAAACCTCACGCAGTGACGCATGTTCTACATCTCGAAATGCCCGTTCGCCGGAATCGCGAAATATCTCTGCCACACTGCGCTTCTCGCGTCCAACAATGCGGTCATCAAGATCCTCGAAGATGCAACTCAAGCGCTGCGCCAAAGCCCGGCCTACGCTGGTCTTGCCGGCTCCCATAAATCCAACCAGGAACAAAGCCCTCACCGGGACTTCGCCCGACGCACGCGACCGCTGCACTCGCGTTCCGAAATCCTTCCCAGTCTGCGAGCCTGCTCTGGGACGCTTTTCTCGGCGCTCCAGCGTGCGAACGGGATTTCGCTTCTTTGTCGCTATTGCGATTTTGCAGTGCGTTTTCTGAGGTGGATTTTACCACTGAAGCTGCGCAGCACCACGGTCGAGGAAACGGCGGCGTGACCCATGGTACCCATGAAGGCACGTCCCTGCGTAGGGGTGAACCAGGTATGGGCTTTGGGCTGTAGCGGAATGTCATCGCGCACTTCACCCTTCACCGAGCGAGCGCTCACGTCGGCGGAGGTGTTTTCCGGAACAATCGCGTCAATGTCGCCACTATGGCTGGTCAGGCGGTACTCGCCGCTGCTGCCGAAATCGCCCGCGTAGATGATTTTGCCGCTGGTCGATATGACCTGCACCAATGGACCCGTCACAGCATCCAGTGTGACCGGTCCGCTGAGAGAATCGACTTCGATATGGCCATCCTGAACATTCGTCAGCGTGACCGCGCCGTTCAGGGTTTTGACGTGCACGTGGGCATCGCTGACGTCACGAATATCGACGGCGGCCGCTGATCCTTCCAGGGTCATATCGCCGTGGAGTTTCTCCGCATACAGCGGACCGGTACTCGAGTGCAGGGTGACCGTGGCGTCCGCTGGCACAAACACGTCGTAATCGACCCGCCCGGTTTCGGCCGTAGCCCCCGCCAGCAAGTGAGATTGAACGTCAAGGTGACTTCCGGTTTGCGTGTTGTCGACTTCCACCTTGTCGGAGTAAAGCAGGGCATTGACGATCACACTATTGCCCGTGGACGGCTTCACTGATATCGCGCCGTAGGGATCATTCACCGAAATCCGCGCCTTGGGCCCAACGTTATAGCGATATTCTTTGTGGGTTTGCGCCGCCAGCGTTCCTACGACTATTACACCGAGTGCGATCAGCTCGATTGTGCGCCTGCTCATATCACTCCCAGGTCCCGATTGGGTTATGGCAGAGAACGGTCCATGGCCAGCTCGAAGAGCATAGCCTTTTCCTGATAAGCCTCCAAGAGCGAGCGATGAGCTTCCTCGTCGTTGGGGTCTGTCGCAACGACCTCTCGCGCATCCTGGATGTATTGGTTCACCCGGCTGAGATCTTGTTCGTACTGGGCTTTCATGGCGGGAGACTGCTGCGCGATCTCCTGTAAGAGGTCAGCATCGTTCAGCCCCGCAAGCGCAGCCTCCGAAGTGGGTTCAACCGAAACTGCGGGTTCTATGTTGGTGGCAACTTGAGTGGATGAATGTTGCCGAACGTACACTCCCACCGTGATCAGCAAGAGCGCCGCAACCGGAACCAGCCATCGCGCCCATCCCCGGGAATTGCCAAATGAAGGAAGCGCTGTGCGAGCGGGACGTGGCGGATGGATCAGCCCCTCCCGTTGCAAGGCGAGTTGAATTGAATTCCACACCCGCGGGCTGGGTTCGTCCGCCGCTCGCAATTGGACGGCCGAGGACGAGATCAGATTCAGTTCCCTTACCAGGGCCGCGCACTCTGGGCACGTTCTGAGATGATTTTGCTGCTCAAGGCTGGTGCCGTATTCGGTCTGTTCCAGACTTTCTTGCAGCTCTGTGCAAGTCATACTTCTCTCCCCAAGCCTCTGGCTGCAACAGTGTACTGCGACTTTCCATTCGCTTGCATCTGTTGCGCTTCTGCCAACGTTACTGCTGGTACCGGTCTTCGCCGGTTCGTTTTTTCCCGTTCAAGCTCGTCCGAAAATCTCAAGACCAGCGAACGTGCCCTGTTCAGGACTTCGCGGCTCGTTCGGCTCGGTTCATCTTGAGCAGATCACGCAACTTCATTCGTGCCTTGTGCAACTGCGACTTGCTGTTTCCGATGGAGCAACCCACGATACCGGCGATTTCATTATGTTCGTAGCCTTCGATATCGTGAAGTACAAAAATCGTGCGATAGCCGGGTGGCAGATTTTCGACCGCCCTCTGTAACTGCAGTCGGTCGATCGATCCGGCCAACGCGATGTCTTCCGCCCCGAAATCTTTCTTCGGTGACTCGTCTTCGCTGACCTGCGTGGTTTCCTCCAGAGAAACCACCGGCAGATTTTTCTTTCTCAGGTGCATCAGCACGACATTAACCGAAAGCCGATGCAGCCACG
>JASHPL010000140.1 GCA_030038125.1 Candidatus Sulfotelmatobacter sp. | reverse complement strand
GACAACACGTCGCGATTCATCCCGAAGAACACGTCTTGCGGAAAAACTGCAAGCAACGCCGGGACGGCCACACACAGGAAATCATTCTCCGGATGAACTCTGCGAACGAAGCAATAAGAAAGCCATACCAGCAGGCCATAGAAGAGGGGGTTGAGAAATCGTACCCAATACGCCAAGGGCCCGCTATGAATTCCGAGGATTGCCCCGAGCTTGTACCAGGCGGCTGCGACCGCATAGTAAAGGGGAGGGCCTTGCGCCTCGAAGTTCTCGTACTGCGACAAGTGCTGGATCCTCCCCGCATAATCACGATTCAAAGAATCCAGGGTCGCCCCATATTCCGGGGACGCGAGCGGCACCATGGTTGTTGCAAGCTCCTCCCCAACCGGCGGAAGTTCCCGCCCGGGAAGCTTCCCTTGTGCGTAGATCGCAATCGTGGCGAAGTGAAATCTTTCGTCGGTATTGTTAAAGAGCGGAAACGCAGCGGCAAACAACAGAATGCGCAGGGCTGCGAAGGCGGACAGGGCAACTGCCAACTTGACCTGCCAACCTTTTCCATCGAGCGTTGCCGATAAAGTCGTAGTATGACTTTGGTCTATCGGTAGCTCCACCCGACCGTCCCGAAACGTGGGGGTCGCGTACTTGATCATAGTTCCCCCTATCGGCGGCATTAATGAATGCTGTATTAATTCTCGCAGAAACCGAGCTGTCATCCGATAACTCAGTCCGGAGCCATGCGGTTGCCGCAAAGGCTGCGATGATGGCTAAAACCGGATCGATAGGGAAGCGATGGAAGTCGTGAGCCAAAGTTATGTAGTACAGGAGTGGGAAAACGGCGGGGAACGACGCGAGTAGCCAGAAGTACTCGGGGCGCTCGCGTCGAATTGTGTTAAATCCCCCAACGCTCATGACCAACAAGGCGCAAATGTACAAGGATTTTACCTTGAAAAACCACTCGCTTCGTCTCGCGAACGTCGTCAGCGGATGCGCGGTAAGCCAGAAAGACATCACGCGTTGGGCAGTTGCCTGCACAAAGCCGCCGGGGTGCTTGCCGATCCAGGCGAGGGCTTCGTACTCCTTTTTTTGCGTGTATGCGTACTCGCCGAGGGATGCGAACGCATCATGCTCGGCGCCAGGGCGATTTGGGTGTGCACCTTCTCCACCGTGGTTGTAGCGCCAGAGCTCAAGGCCGAAATTTGAGCGGAACGGCACGAAGTGATGGAACACGGCGAAATTGCGGAGCGTCCACGGGACGCAACACAGGACGGCGGTGAAGCATGCGAGCGCGGGTAGCGCCGTGCTTTTTGGGCGCGGCCGCGCCCAGACAAGCCACAATAGAGCGACCGGCATCCACACGAGGAAGCTGGGGTGCGTCATCAGCTGCGTGCCCCAAAGCAGACCATAACCGATCCATGCAACAGGTTTCTCCGAATCGCGAACGGAGAGCGTGGCCCAGAGTAGCAGAGCGGCAAGAAGTCCGGAGAGAGTTGTATACCAAATCAGCTTGCATGCGGCTAATCCGGCGACTGGACTCAAAACGCAAAGCCAAGCGGCCAGACCGCCAATACGATCCGCACCAATATCTTCGGAAATTCGATCGCCAGCGATTCGCCTGGCTGCAAAGAACACAGGAAAAATCGTCAGCGCCGAGCAAAGCTCATTGAAGATAACAAACACGATCAAAGTCGCGCGGGTGTGTACTCCGAAAACGAGCATATCTGCCGCGAGTATCGCGGGCATGACGGGGGTGATCCACGCAGTCGGCCCAGCACCGGGCCAGGGCGCGCTGAAACCATGACCGCTTGTGAGTGACCGCGCGATGCCCACCATTTCGTAACCCTCGGTGAACTTGTTGCTAAACCCGACACTATCGATGGTCTCGTGACCACCGCCGAGGAAGATCGCGGCGGTCGCCAGTCGCAGCGTAAGAGCGACGGCAAAAATAAAGGCAGGACGGGCGAGGAGACGTCTTAGAGACGTCAATGGTGGAGGGGAGGCGCTGACGGGCGTCAGAGGCTCTCGGGCTGTGACTGGCGCAGGTTGCGAGAAAGCATTCATCCTGGCTATCCATCGCCGAGCGCTTTCGAAGCTTGGTGAATCGATCCCAAGCGTTCTGCGCTCAAACGTTCCCCACAACCGTCATCTGTGCTGACATATCTGGAGCAGGCTTACGTCCGGGCACCGTGGCCTCCAGCACCATGGTTTCAAATTCATTGATCCATGGAGTCCATCTTTGACCATGGCGCTCCAACCCACGCAGTGGCGTGTGACGACTGGTTCCAATCTCGCAATGAATGATCTCTTCGAATCCCGACTCCTCCAACGCCTTTTGCAACATTTCGGGGCTGTAGATAAATTGATGACCCCACGCGCGGAAGAAGTGGTTTATCACACCCGGGGCTTTTGGAAAGGGCGCCTTCGGCAGTTTGAACTGCTCGACTGCCCAATTGAGGTAAGCTTCGTTGCCGTTGCTGTTCGACATCAGCGCCAGGATGTTGTGCAAATTCGGAGTTGCGGTGCGAATCACGCCACCGGGTTTCAGAATGCGGCCGCACTCCGACAACATCCTGAGTCCATCGCCAAACGGAATATGCTCGATCATGTGCTCCGAGAAAACAAAATCGAACGAGCCCGTCGGAAATGGAAACGGTAGCGTGGCATCCAGAAAGTAGATGCCCTCGCCTTGGGGGTCCAGGTCGGTATTGAACCAGCCGGGTATAACGAACCCTTCGGCCCCTATATGGAGGCACTGGGGAGTGCGCTGCGAATAAGCCGCATATACCCCAACCCGCTCGCGGCGCATCCAGGCGCGACGAACATAAGAGTGAACCTGGCGACACGCTTTGCCAGCGCCCGCGCGAAAATATCGAAAGCCGGCATGAAGGCTATGCACTTTGCCTCTGCTCCTCGGCGGCGCCAACCGCAGTGGCCTCCGCCGTCACGGGATAGCTTTGGCCCGTTGACCGAACCGGATCGCGATACCCTGGCTTAAGGACCCATTTTCTATCATAGATTTTGAGGAGAAACCGAACCGCTCCGTCGACATACCGCGTCTTCCAACTTGCCATATGGAGAGTCACCAGCAGAAAATTCGCGGCCCCTCGGAGGCCATATGCCTGAAGATAGTGGCCGCGGTGCTTCCAGACGACTCGGAAATGCGCCCGGAACATAGTCCAAAGCTGTTCACTCAGGCTGCCATGAAAGGTTCTTCGAAACCGGATCAGTGGCTCGGGAATTCCTACCACTTGATATCCCGCCGCGCAAACCCGAATCAAGAAATCGCGATCCTCGCATTCGCGAAAGCGCTGATCGAAGCCACCGATGGCGCGGATGTCATCGGTGCGAAACATTATCGTCGACGGCACCGCCCAGTACATGTCGCGTAAGGCTTGCGCCAAGGACATAGGCTGCCAGGGATCAAAGCGGCCAAAAACGTAGTCGGCGGAATTCGTATAAAACGCGCACACCTGACTGTGCAACATGGCGCAGTCCGGGTGTTCCTGCATGTACTTGTGCTGGACTGCAAGTTTGTCTGGCAGCCAGATGTCGTCATCATCGAGCAGCGCAATAAACTTCCCGCGGGCAGCGGCAATACCAGCATTGCGCGAGCCAGCCAGACCAACGTTTCTTTGGAGATCGACGATCTTACACACATCGGCGAAGCGATCCAGATACCTGCGCGCAGATTCCCGCGAGCAGTCGTTCACAATGATAATTTCCAGCGGTTTCAGGGTTTGCGACAGGACGGATTGGATGGCCTCGTCAATATACTTTTCGCGATTGTAAAACGGAATGATGACTGAAATATTGCTTGATGTCTGTTTCTTCACGAACTCTTGCTTGAGCTCATTCGTTTTTTCGTTAAGACGTCGCGCAATCCATGGCGGGTTGGTTTGCCCGCGGCCATAGATAGCCGGATCGCGGTAACCCGATTTTTGCCGATACTTAACGAACTGGAGTAAAAACAACATAATTTCGTTCAGGTAGCGGACTTGGCGGCTGGGTAACTGTGCTTTCTCGATCAGAAAACTTACAATACCCCTGAGGCCATAAGCATCCAAGTAAAGGCGCCGGTGTTTCCACAACATCCTCAGGTCCGCCCGGTAAATGCGCCATGGTTTCTTGGTTAGTCCTTCCTGGTTCTGGCGGCGAATCCGGATCAGGGGCTCTTCGATGCCCTCTACACGGTAGCCAGCGGCGAGGACTTTGATAATGAAGTCGCGATCTTCACATTCGCGAAAATTGACATCAAAACCTCCCACCGCTCGTATGACTTCGCTTCGAGCAAGAACTGACGGAATAATGGCCCAATATCCGTTCATCAGGGCCTGCGCCAGCCACATCTCTCCCAGCGGAAACTGCTTGCAGTACTCCTCCCTTCCATCCTGAAAAAACAACCACGCGGCAGAGTGCACTATGGCACATTCGGGATGCTCGTCGATGTACTTGCGCTGCACTTCGAGTTTGTGCGGCAGCCACATGTCATCGTCATCGAGAAACGCCATGAACTCACCCCGTGCGGCCTCGATTCCCGCATTGCGCGACCCTGCCAGCCCGACGTTCACCGTCAAATCAACGATCTTGCAGCAGTTTTCATAGCGATCCAAATATCTGCGGGAAGACTCTCTCGAGCAGTCGTTCACAATAATAATTTCCAGTGGCTCAAGGGTCTGCGCTAGGACGGACTGTACCGCCTCATCGATGTACTTTTCGCGGTTGTAGTATGGAATGATTACAGAAACATCAGGTCGTCCGGACATTAAGCTCCGCCTCCGAAGTTACCGCGTTGACGATGTTACGCGATTTGTGCGATTCCCCCGTCCTTAGCAATCAAGAATTCACCAAAAATTTACGGAAAGTTAGATTAGTTGCGGCGGTGATCGTCATACGTCACAACTCCGGTTCACAGAAGTCTGGATACTCCGGGCCTAGCCGGGGAAGCAACGGCAAGCCCCCATCACTATTCAATTTAGTGCGCGCCACGGCCCAGCAATACGATCTTCATGGTTTGGAACATTATCAGCACGTCGAGGCCGATCGAGGCATTCTTGATATAGAAAAGGTCGTATTGCAGCTTCTCCGTAGCGTCTTCCACGGTATTCGCGTAGCGGTAGCGAATCTGGGCCCAGCCGGTAATTCCCGGCCGGACCAGATGGCGCAGGCTGTAATAAGGGATTTCCTTCTCGAGCCACTCGACGAACTCAGGACGCTCTGGTCGAGGTCCAACGAAAGCCATGTCTCCCTTCAGAACACACCACAATTGCGGAATTTCGTCCAAACGTGAGACGCGCAGGAACCTCCCGACCCGGGTGATGCGAGGATCGTCATCGTCGGCCCAAGTAGGCCCAGTGTCTGCCTCTGCGTCTTGACGCATAGTGCGGAACTTGTAGCAATAGAAAATCTTCTCTGCCCTGCCAACTCGCTGTTGGCGGTAGAACACAGAGCCAGGAGAATCCAGCCGAATGGCAAGGGCGATGAAGGGAACAAGCGGCGCGGTTAGGAGTAGAACGAACAATCCAACAATGAAATTCAGTATCCTTCTCACCAGCTTGAAGCTGTCGCTGAAGCGAAAGCCTTCAGCAAAAATGATCCAACTTGGGTAAAGGTATTCGAGCTCAATCTTGCCAGAGATTTTTTCCAGCCACGATGTGGCTTCTTCGATGTGCACCGCGCCATGTAACCGGAGTTGTAGAAGTTCCTGCATGGGCATGGCATTACGTCGATCTTGCATCGCTAGAATGACGCGATGTACGGCCTTGTTGCGAGCTATCTCATTTAAATGAGACGCCATGGTGTCGCGAGTCAAGACTGCCGCCACATCCCCCGTCCACCCTACTACGTCGGCGCCAATTTCTGGGTGGGTTTGCAATCCCAGGACGAGTCTGTGGGCGCGCTCACCTGTACCCAAAACGTAGACACGCTCCCGCAGAAAAGGTTGCGAGGCCAACCAAGCATATGCACTCCGCCAACTTAGCAATGCAACAGTCAAAATAACCAATCCGAGAACGGACGAGAGGTTTCCCGGCATTACACTGGGAAATATCGCCTCCACTATGGCGAGCCCTAGCGCCAGCACTCCCGGAACTAACAGAAGCCGAAAATAAAGTTCGTCCTTCGGATCGAAGTGTCTGGGATCGTAAAGATCAAAAACATGGCAAAGAAGCAGCACAAAAAACGTAAGGGCGAAGATCTTGTAGTACCCGTAATCGAAATTTAGAACTATATAACTGTCTTCGCGGAATCTTAGGATTATGCCCAACAGGAGAGAAGTCGCGACCAGCAACGCTTCGCCCATCACGAGGACTAGCGCACGGATCGGATAATACACGTTGAAAAGGCGAATCACGGCTGTCTCTGATATCTATTTCTAATTACCTTGCGCATCTCAATCTCGAGCTTGCAAGAACCCCTCGATCCTGCTGACGGAGAGCGCTGGTACCGCCGAACATCACTCCAAATGAATCGGGCGAAGATTCCAATCGATACCTATCAACACGAAGTGCTGCTGAAAAGCAGAAGCGCAAGAAGAAGCTCCGCAAGGCGAACCCTCGTAGTTGAATTGATAACTGGCGAAAGCACTGACACGCGCCCCCAATTGACGCTGCAGTGCAGCGCTCGCGAATCCATAATCGTACGATCCCTCTGCGATTCCCGGGATATTCGTTTCGATGCTCGTCGATTTGGCGTAGCCTCCGTCAAAGCTGACACTCCAGAGGCGAGAAACTGCTCGAGCGATAGAAAGCCGAAAGATACTGGTATTCCCACCCGCAAAAACACCATAACCACCGGTCTCCAGCCGATTGTACGAAAAGCCGAGCGTGTACTTGTTGAAAATGTATTGAAGCGATGCCTGTGCAGTGGCATTAAGCTGGTGGCCATTCGCCCCCGTGCTTCCGGAAACACTAGTCACCTCTGGTCCTCCGCTGAGCAGGAGATTTAGGCGGGACCGTATTCGGTGCCGATAGACTAACTGGACTGAATTCGCGGAGATGTTGCCGACGCCAGCTTGAGTGTACTGAAACCTTTGATACCCGTACAAGAAACCGATACTGTCTCGTGCATCAACTTGATGGTTATAGCTCGCCTGCGTCGTAATCTGTCGAAAGTCGAATAGGCCTTCATCGATACCGGTATAGTCAGAGATGGAATATGACGCATTGAAAGAAATCGACGAACGCCGAGTCAAAACCTGACTAAGACTTGCGACTGACGCATTAGTTATGAATGACTCTGAGCCGAACGGCGTCTGCGTGCTGCCGATCTGCGTGGTGCCGATGTAATCCGCTGCTTCTGCGTTGTCCGAAACGCTAGTTCCATTCTCAGTGAATCGCAAATTATACGCGCTGGCCCCGCCAAACGACGACGCCCCAAAATTCCCATCGTGCAAGTAAGAAAAGGAATCCATGAAGGCCAATTGGGTCTTTTTCCAAGAAAAACGCTCGCCGACATCTAGCGCATGCTGCTGTTCGAGATACGCCGCCGAGCCGTCATAGCTGCCGTTGTAGGTAAGTCCGCCGACGTAGTCAATGACGGTCGCGGAACGAGGCCGCAGTTTTTGCAGATTAAGACTCCCCAAAATGGATGATATGGGGGCAACAGGGTTCGCATTTCCGGTCCCAACCGAACCACCTTCCGCGCCACCACTGAGGTGGAGGCCCATGCCAAGATAACTTGGTGATGCTGAGGTTGAGGATCCAACCGACAACTGATTAGTGTCCGAAATCGAAGAAGAATCGATCATCTGTGGTGTATCGCTCTCAGGGGCCGACTGCGCAACTGAGCCTTCGGCCCCACTATCAGAGCGAGGCTCTGCGCTAACTGCCTGCGACCAGCTCGGCGTTAGAGAAATCGCGAGGAACGTCAGCGGCCAGACAAACTTTCTTGATCCCTTTAGCATTAGCATTCATCACCGCGACTTGTTTGCCTAGCGCACAGGTCAACACTCCATCGAGGCGCGAACCGTTGCGACTCAGTCTGAGGTATGATTTTCGCGCGCATTTGCGCGTCCGGAGGCCCACCGGACGCTAAATTCATCAAAAATTAATTTAGTCATTGTCCTTGAATCCCCCGCCCTTCGCCCGCGCCGGGAGCAAACCAACAGAAAGAGCGTGAGTTGGGAGAAAATCAAATGCTCGTCTGGATACGTGTGCTAGAGTCTCTGAGCACGGCGTTTTGGCAGCTTTGCCATGAGCAAACCCGGTGGGTACAAGTTCGTCTTCATTTGCGGGCTTCACAGAAGCGGGACTTCGCCGCTATTCCGCATACTACGCGAACAGCCTGAGATTAGCGGCTTCGACAATACCGGGGTTCCGGAGGATGAAGGACAGCACCTTCAAAGCGTATTTCCACCGGCCAAGATCCACGGGGGGCCGGGCTGCTTCGGGTTTGCGCCCGAAGCCCATCTCACAGAGCATTCTGATCTGATTACTGCGGAGAACAGGCAAAAGCTTTTCAAGGAATGGTCGAGATACTGGGACCTCACCAAGCCATATCTGCTGGAAAAGTCCCCACCAAACCTTATCCGAACTCGCTTTCTTCAGGCCATTTTCCCGGACAGCTATTTCATCGTCCTCTCTCGCCATCCTGTCGCGGTTTCCCTTTCTACCTCGAAGTGGGCGAACTTAAGCCTCGAAGTACTAATGGAACATTGGCTGCACTGTCATCGTGTCTTTAAACAGGACTGCCGGTACTTGCGTCACTTGCTGGTGATCAAGTACGAAGATCTGATTCAAACCGGTGAGATGACGCTCGGGAAGGTTTACAGGTTTCTCGATCTGACGCCACATTTTTCGGCTGACCTGAACCCTGGTGGGAATGAGCGCTACTTCAGCGATTGGACGAAGCTCTCGGCTGAAAGCAAGAGCCAACCCGTAGTCCGTCGCATCATTGAAAAATACGAGCAGGAGGTGCAACTCTACGGCTACAGCCTGACCGACCTGCGCAAATCGTCGCCGGTAGAGTGCATTGAGCCATAAGCATCCGAGAACATCCAAAGCTGCAATTGAAATTCATTGAATATTCATCTTGGAGTACTTCTAGTGTAACAAGGCGCGAACTACGATGGGAAGGCGGTGGCGAGCGTAATTTTCAGCTCGGCGACCGATGCCAACTGTTTATCCGCCAAATCTGCTAAGAAGGTGCTTGCGGTCCAACCTTCGACATTCCCAACGGGGAGTCGGCAGTCATCGAGTTTTGAGGTTCCCCAGACGAGGTGCTGTGTCAGCACATCCTACCGTTTCCGGAGAAGTGGAATCGTCCCCCAATGAGAGCATATGTTTGGGTCGGGGCCAAGTTTCACTCGTTACGAGCCATGCAACCCCGGTTGTTAGCCGGAGGAATGAGAAATTCCTAGGCGCTGTGGGCCTCACTGTGATCATCGCTATCCTTGTGCTCGGGGCCTATTTAGGCATGAAGTATCTGTTCTGAACCGCCGGATTATTCACCAAACATTCATCTTGTTGCCACAGTCTCGTAACGAAAGATGCCTATTGTTTTTCGGTCGAAGCTCCGCCCGGCTCGGTACAACCTATCGGCCAGCCAACTCGCTGCGGAATGTATGAAAGCAAGCAACCCACGATTTGTGAGAATCGGCGCTGTGCTTTGGCTCGTGTGCGTTCTGATGACATGTGCCTGCGGTGGCGGCGGGCAATCTAACTCCGCTAATGCTAGCGGCATGCTCTCGGGAAACTGGCAGATGACGCTTACCCCCACTACCGAGCCTTCACCGGGCACCTCAAATATACAGACCGAATCAGGTTTCCTCCTGCAATCTGGAAACTCGGTTGCCGGCAATATTGTGCTGCAGGGGGCTACCGTTTGCCCAGGGCTTGGAGCTGCGTCGGGAACCGTAAGTAGTTCCACTGTCGCCCTCACGGTAAATCAAGTCGCTCAGACTGTGACGCTTACGGGAGTGCCCACGAGCGACGGCTCGTCTATGGCCGGCCAGTATTCAATTTTTGCATCCGGCTGCGGGGCATCCAACTTTGGCACGTTTACAGCCACGCAAGTAAAACCGCTTAACGGTAGTTTCCAGGCCACATTCACTTCGGGGGAGTTTATCGGCCAAATTTATACTTTCAACGGTTCGCTGACTCAGGGGCCGAATAGTGGTATGAGCTACGCGACACTGTCGGGGACCATGACCTCAAAGAACGCCCCATGTATCAACAAATTTTCAATTGCGGGCGAGGTCAGTGGGACTTCGGTGGTTTTCAATTTTCTCGCGTCCGACGGCTCCTCTCAGGGGTCGTACCGGGGTACAACGACAACGGACGGGACCACACTGACCGGAACCTATGACTTTCTGGCGCAGAGTAACGGATGTTACGGAGACGCAGGAGGAGTCAGCATCACCTTTCAACCATCCTCAACGTAATCAAGCTCGACGGCTGAGGGAGTGCTCTGAATTCACAGAATGTTAACGTCTCGGCAATCGAACCGTTATGCCAGCGGGAGTAGGCTTCGTCGTTTGTGCCGCTTTGGGCGCGTCAAGGAGAGGGTTTTGAGTCGGTTATCTTCTAGGTTGCTATTAAGCACGCTGATCGTGGCCACGGCATGTGGCGGTGGAGGAAACGCCAAAAACCTAAGCAGCGGACCTCTTTCCGGCAACTGGCAAATCACTCTGGTGAGGCATGCGGTACCTACTCAACCCTTGATATACACCGGCTTCATCATACAATCCAGCAATTCCGTCAGCGGAAATCTCATCCTGGGTTCTGCTTTCATTGGTTCGGGCTGTTCAGGAGTGGGACCCATAAGCGGAAATGTAAATGGTCAGAATCTTACTTTAGACATTTCCGAATTCGGAGAAGACGTAAGCCTCACGGGGACGATGTCTTCCTCTAGCCCGCCTCTAAACGGGGAGTTCTCCTTTCTGGCGGGTGGTTGTAACGCCTTTCCCGGCACCGGTACGTGGTCGGCATTTGAGGTGGCGCCGATCAATGGGAGTTTTCACGGTACTTTCACATCGACACTCCCCCCGCCAAACAACGGTACGGTCAATGTGGCGGGGGCCCTGACTCAGGGACCGAATACGGGAAGCAGTACTGCCACGCTTACGGGAAACATCTCAGTAACGGGTGCCACGCACTTTTGTAATTATCTGTCCACAGCAACCATCACGGGACTTATTAGCGGTACGTCGGTTTCGCTGAACCTATTCGGCCCGGATGGCGCGTTGATCACTCAGCTTGGCCAAATCGGCCAACTCGGCAACCCACAGATCGCCTCTCAGACGACGGTCAACGCGAACGCAACTGCGATGAGCGGCCCTTACACGTTTCCGGCGATCTCGACGACTTGCACTCAAGATCAGGGAACATTTCAAATAACCTTTCCTTGATCTGAGAAAGTTCGAAAATGCAGGAACGATTGTTGAGCTCCTGGGCGGTTTGTTTCGTGCACCGATGGCTACGCCGTTCAGTAGGAGAAAAATGATCTTTTTTTATTTCGGTCTTTCTTTGATCTGTGCCGGTACTCTGATGTATGAGGTACTGCTGACGAGAATGTTGAGCGTACTGTGCTGGTACTACCTCGCCTTTGTTTCAATTTCAATGGCGATGTTTGGTATGACCGCCGGCGCGTTGGCAGTTCAGCTGCGCCCCAAATGGTTCACGGCCAGCGATATTAGGAATCGGCTCGCCCAGGCTGCGTTCGCTATGGCGGTATCGATGCCTATATCGCTGGTGATCATGTTGGCCATACCGCTCGGCATTTCGAAGGCCGTGGAGACATTATTTAGCTTCTTACTGCTTTCCGCTGTCATCGCAGTTCCTTTCTTTTTCTCTGGCATCGTTGTTTGTCTCTCTCTGACTCGAACGCACCTTCGCGTCGGTCGAGTTTATTTTGCGGATCTCGCAGGGGCGGCTGCGGGATGCCTCTCTTCAGTTCTTTTGCTTAAGCTGGTCGACGCTCCCAGCGGCATCTTTGCGATCTCGGGATTGCTTTTTGTCAGTGCTGCTTGCTATGCGAGTTATGCGGGAAATAACTCCCGGGTCCGCAGGTCCTTGATTCTTGCTCTGACCAGTTTGGTCATTTCCGGACTCAACGCTTCCACACTTCACGGTATTCAGCCTATCTGGTCAAAAGGCAAACTCGATTTGCGGACCAGACTGCTTGCGGAAGTATGGAATCCTATCTCCAAGGTTCGCGCCTCTAAGCCGGTTACGACCTTGGCACACATGTGGGGACCCAGCCCTCGCGCGCCTCGGGTCTTCAGGGAGCAACTTGGCCTCAATATTGACAACGACGCTGGCACCCCTATCATGCGCTTCAATGGAGATCTGAAGCCCTTCGCTTACCTGCGCTACGACGTAACTTCGCTTGGGGCCGGGCTACGACCCGGGGGCGCAGCCGCGATTATCGGTGTCGGCGGCGGACGCGACGTAATCAACTGCGCCGTCAACAGCTTTCATCGAATTGTCGGCATCGAAGTAAACAGCGCCATCGTAGATCTCGACACGCGGCGGCTTGATTGGTTTTCGGGCTTCAGCAAGATTCCTAATTTTGAGCTCCACAACGATGAGGGCCGTAGCTACCTTACGCGCAGCAATGAGAAGTTTGACCTGATCCAGGCCTCACTAGTGGACACCTGGGCTGCGACCTCAGCCGGCGCTCTGACTCTCTCGGAGAACTCTCTTTACACGGTTGACGCGTGGCAGATTTTCGATCGTCATCTTACGCCCGGTGGCTTGATCACCTTTAGCAGATGGTACGGCGGTGGAGAGTCAGCTCAGACATATCGGATGTTTTCAGTGGCCTGGGCGATGTTGCTTGAGGAGGGCGTTACCGACCCCTCCCGTAACATCGCCCTGGTGGAATCGGAAGACCCCTCATGGGACAAGATCCGAGTGGCGACGATTCTGGTGAGCAACCAGCCGCTCTCTCCAGAAGATCTTCGTAGGATTCGGTCGGTCGCAGACGAGATGGAATTCAAAGTGCTGTTCCTGCCCGGTCAGGAGACTGCTGTTCCTGAATTGCGAAGCATCGCGACCGCACGCACCGTCGAAGGTATGGCGTCTCTGCGCGACAACTCGGAATTCGATTATTCTCCGGTCTTTGACTGGTCTCCGTATTTTTTTAATGTAGTACGAATCTGGAATATTCCGCGGCTTCTCAAGGAAGGCGGGCACGGCGCTGACCTTCAGGCTTTGCTCTTCGTCTTCGCATTCATGCTGGCTGCCTTAATTCTGGTGGTTTTGACTATCCTGCTGCCGCTGAAGCACTGGGCCACACGGCAGGGCCACGCTGCGTCTCCTCGCGCGGGGGGAATCGCCTACTTCGTCGGTATCGGTGTCGGCTTCATGCTGGTGGAAATAGCCATGATGCAGCAATTGTCAATTTTTCTCGGACATCCTATCTATTCGCTTGTGGTGGTTCTGACGGGCCTCATTCTTTCGACCGGGGTGGGAAGTTTGGTTTCCGATCGACTTTCTCTGGCTTCGAACGCCGCCACCCGGATGCCGGCTTTAGCGGTTACTGCGACCCTCATTCTCTATTCGGTCGTGGCCATTCCTGTCATTCACCGCTTCATCGTGGAACCACTCTGGCTGAGGGCGCTTCTCTCCCTAGCACTGCTCGCACCCTGCGGGTTCTTTATGGGCTTCTGCTTCCCGGTTGGACTACGTTGGATGTCCGTGCTCGAACAGGAAGAGAGCCTGCCGTGGATGTGGGCTCTTAACGGCGCTGCCGCAACCCTTGGCAGCTTCGTGGCGATTGTGGTCTCTATGGAAACCAATATTATTACGTGCGCGCTAGCGGGTGCCGCTTGTTACCTTATAGCCGCCGTAGTCCTGCCCGCTTCGCGAGTGGTGGCTGTGGAACATGAGCCTTCGTTAGCAGCGGCCGCATAGGTTTTACTGCTTGCTCAGGCAATCCATCCCGAAATTCTCGAATTCGAAAAACGCGGGCGCCCGCAAAACCGGCGGGCCATTTATCTGGCAGGAGTCTTGGCTTCCGTCGAAGCTGCCAACGCTTTTCTAACGTCAGAAGTACTACTCCCGGACGCGTCTACGACCGATCCCAGCCGCCCTTTTATCCAATCAAACCCAGTACCTTTAGAGGCCACATCGGCGAGAAACGCCTTGGTGTTCTCGTAGTGGACGATCTGAGCGTTGGCGGGCGCAGCGGCTTCCATTTTCTCCTCAACTACTTCTGGTGTGACCGTCAGGCCGTGTTTTATATATTGCAGCCGCACTTGCTGTCTTTTTAATTGAGGAAGGTAGTTAACGGGATCTAGGTTTTCCACCTTCTCTAGGAATTCAGGTCTCTGTAAGTCAGAGCGTTCCGTCTGCCGCACGAGGGAGGATTTTGCGAGCCAGTCCGGCCAATCTCCCCAAGGGTCGAGCAGGTCAAGCGCTTTGATGCGAGAGTCTACCGCGGCAGCCATAATGGCAATGCCCGCGCCGGAACCGTCACCCCACATTCCCACTCGGGTCATGTCCAGGTCGCCGCGCTTGGCCAGATAGTTGAGAATCATCTGCACGTCGTGCGTTGTGGTCGCTAACGCTTCCTGCAGCTGGTTCACGAAGGTGTCCCGCATCGGGCGGTCATGCAATCGCTGGCTGGTCACAGCGGAAACAAATCCCACAGCTGCGAAGCCGTTCTTGGTGACAAACCGGCAAAATTGGTCGTCCTTGTACCGAAGGTTGTTGGAGGGATAACTGTAGAGATATAAGATGACCCCCGGATTCTTGATGTCCGCGGGCTTGATCACCCATAAGTCGATGGGATCAAGGTCCCGCCACTGCACCTCGATTTCTTCCCGCGTAAAGCTCTTCTGCTGGCTCTTTAGCAGAGGCACCGCCTCCATTTTCATGCCGGATGGAAGTTCCGGCCTGCTCCAATCTTCGTAATCCAAGTCTTTCCGTTTGGGAATATCTTTCTCGTCTTTGACCACAACGGTCTGCGCACCGGGAACTGTGGGCTTTGCCGCTTCTCCATTAGGACCGCTGGCTGTCGACAACCCACCACTGTGCGGTACTGCCGCGTCTTTTACGCCCGTCGGTACTTCCGCGCTCTTCGCGTCCGAGACTGCAGGCGCAGCTTGTGCCCAAGCGGCGCTCCTGCAAATGAAAAGGAATAAGAGAAAAAAGGCAAAAGGTTTTACCCGCCGATCACTTCGCCACATAAGACAATTGCTCCATGGTATCTTCTCGCCACTTGCATCGTAACAGAGAGGCAGGCCCCCTGCGGGCGGCCTGCCTCGTCATTGCCTGGTTATCGGTTAGACCTCAAACTGCCTTAGTGGAGGTTCCCCGTGGTTGTGGTGCCGGTTGCGTAGATGAAGCCACCCGCATCGCCACCGCACTCCGCATCGGGCGGACCGTTAACCGGATTACCGCCCGCCACGCTGCCCGTGCTGCAAGCCTCCGTAGAGAAGTCTACGTAGACCGTTGGGTCTGAAGAACTGCCCGTCAGAGGCATGCTGCCACCTTGGTGAGTGCTCGTCCCAGGGGGAACGGTTCTCTGCCACGGATTTCCCGTCGGAAGTCCGCCCTGTCCCAAGGCATTGTCTGTATCGTTGGGACCAAAGAGCTGGTAGTGTGAGCGGATGTAGCTGACGTCGCCGTAAGGCGGGTTGAAAGAGAGCGCCCCAGCCGTTGCATCTGAGAACGGAAGCAGGTCAGGTACGCCACCTGTGTGGTTGAAGTGGATGTCCGCTTGGAGGTTTTGCACTAATGCTTCGGCTCCAAGAGGATCATTTGTCGGGGTGCAACGCGGAGTGGTTTGAGCATCACTCGGGTCGCATATCATGCGCAGCTCTGACCAAGCTGAGTAAGTACCGTCACGAAGGTGTGGATAGGAGGTCGATCCGCTTCCGCCCCAGATCGCGGCCGCAGTGCATACGGGCTGGCCTGTGCCACCACAATTGGGCAGTTCGCCCCAGCCTGTGGGACCAAGGGAATAGAAGTTTACTGGTTGTCCAGGCTCACCCCCGCTGCCGTCGTAAGCGGTAAAGAGCGGATCGATTGCGTCGAGCATGAGGTAGCCGTAGTTTGTGCTGTGCGCCAAGTGGGAAACGTTGCCGAAGCTGAAGAAAGCATAAGCAATCGAGTCGGGAGTGTAGGCTACGCCGTCGCCTACGGCGGTGTTCGTGCCGAAGTTGGGTCCAGTCAGGACTTCCCCGGTGCCGATGCCGCGCACGCGGAATCCCTCAGTGCTCGATCCTTCGCCGCCGAACTTATTCGGGCACTGCAGATCCAGCGGATCCATGTTAGCCTGCCCAACAATGACGTTGGTTTCCTGGGAGATATAGGGTGTCGACTCGTAGGTGCCAGCGCCGTTGGTGCCGCTGCTGCCGCCCGGAGTACCATACAACCGCATTGCGCTGTACTCGGTCGTGCTGTAGGTGCCCGACAGAGGCTCACGCAAGAAGAGCGTGATCGGCTCTGCGGTGCCGTTTGGAGGAAGCACCCTCACTCCCTGAGTGTTCGCATCGAGAGGCCAGGTGAAAGCGGAACCGTCCGTCTCGCAATCGCCGCCGGAGAACATATTGCCCAAGGGGCGACGAGTATAGTGGCAAGCGGCAGAACTTTGGTTGCCCGAAACCGAGCAATAACCGGTCGTGGCAGGGTTGAGGTTGGGGAACACGTTGGCTTGCGTGGGGAACGGGTGCTGGTCCCACACGTTGCGGTATTGGTAGCTGCCGTCACTGGTGTAGTTGGAGCTGAGGCAGTCCGGGGTCGGCGTGCCGCCACATTCTGCCTGGCT
>JASHPL010000139.1 GCA_030038125.1 Candidatus Sulfotelmatobacter sp. | reverse complement strand
ACGCTTGCGAGCATCTCGACAAAATTCCTGAAGGGCGTTGGTTTCTGATAGAGATGTGTGATTTGGTAGGCCGGGAAAAACCACGGCAAGAGGTGCTGGATTCGGAGAAGTAAATACAGCAGGACCATGCCGAAAAGGCCAAATAGGATGAAGCAGCTTGCGTGCCGAATATCATTTCAACGGTCGCACCGACCCTCGCGATGCGATAGAGGAGCTTTTCGAGTGGAAGAAGGAACCGGTCAAGCGCCGTAGGTTTCTGCGTGAAAACGCGTTCGACGTACCCCCTAACGGCTTTACAAGGATCGTGACGATAACGATGAACAGCAGATACTGCGTGCTATAAACGATGGCCATCTTTCTGATTCAGCCCGCCTTGGAGTCGGTCGAGGAGTAATGGCGCCGGGCACTCTTCCCTGATTCCATCACAGTCTTCGCCAAATGTGCGAAAAGATTTGAGATGAGGCAGCTAGAACTTTTACTAGTTCTTTATGGGCTCTTTATGCCAATTTCATGCCGATTGCCTTTTAATGCGATTTGGGGATGCAGATAAAGATGAGTTGCGGGAGTTCGTTACGCTTGTAGCCGTGTCCATGGCGACATTGTGCGCACTAGGGGTCGCGTTCTATGCAAGATTCCTGTTTGCCTTGTGCAAGGAATGCCGACACCAACGGATTTGCTACCTAGTGTGCTTACGGACTCACTCTCCGGAGCAAGAGGTTCCGGATGACCATGTGTTCGACACATCCATTGCCCGTGCCGCCTGACGTGCGAAGCCAGTCCTTGTCGAAGTGGTATGAAGACTCAGGTTAAAAATAGAGTTTTGCGCCTAACGATCGGGACCTGCTCAGGATCAGCGGTCGCACTGCTCCTGAGCGACACTGCTTTCCGCTTTCACTTCAATTTTCCGACAGCCGGGTTTCTTGAGCTTCTGATTGTCGTTTTGACTGCCCTCAAGTTCGGCTTTTGGGAGGCAACCGGTTGTTCGTTCATAGCCGTTGCGTGCCTCGATTATTTTTTCGCCCCTCCGATCTACAGTTTTCATGTCGCCGATCCGAAGAACTGGGTAGCCCTCGTAACCTTTGAAATCATTGCTTTGATCGTGAGTCGTCTTTCCAACCAACTAAAAAATGAGATACAGGAATCTCAACTACACCGCCGGAACGCTGAGAGGCTCTACGAACTCGGTCGCAGCATGCTGGTGCGTGATCGGCAAAAGCTGGCTGGAAGTGAGATTGCGACTCTGATCCAGAAACATATTGGAGTGGTTTCGGTTGTGATCTTCGACGCCTGTGCGGCGGAGTTTTATACGGCTGGCGATTGCACGAAGGAAGATGAGGATCTGGCTCGAAGTGCGTATCTTTTGAACGACAATTATCACGAAACTGAATCCTCCAAATGGCATCGCGTACTGCGGTTGGAATCGGCTCCGATTGGCGGACTCGTGGTGGTGGGGGACGACCTGAATTTGTTGATGGCTGATTCCATCGCGTCTCTCGTTGCGTCAGCTTTTGAACGAGTGCGGTCGTTTGAAAAAGAAACCCGCGCTGAAGCGGCACGACAGACGGAACAACTGCGCACGACCGTCCTGGATGGCCTGGCACACGCCTTCAAGACGCCCCTTACCGTCATTCTGACTTCCACGTCAGGGCTCTTTGAAATGAAGAGTCTAAGCCCACCCGAGGCGCAACTGGTGGGAATGATCGATGAACATGCTAAGCAGCTGAATGGGCTCACCTCACATCTACTTCAAATGGCGAAACTTGATTCTAAAGAGATTCGATTGCATCGCGAGGAAGTCCTCGTCCCGTCGTTCATTCATCAAGTGGTCAATGACTGCACCAACCGGCTTTGTGGCCATCCGCTGCACTTGCGGATCGAAGACGAGAGCTTGACGATCTCTGGGGACCGGCAGTTGCTGACGATCACTCTCACCGAATTGCTCGTGAATGCGGCCAAGTATTCCAGTACGGATTCCCCCATTGAAGTCTCGATTCAGCGCGACGACGAGCGCGCCTTAATCGCTGTTCACAACAATGGACCGGAAATCGCATATGGGGAACGCGAGCTGATCTTCACCCGTTTTTATCGCAGTCCAACGGTAAAACATCGCGCTTCGGGCAGTGGTATTGGTCTTTCCGTCGCAAAACGAGCTGCGGAAGCGCATGAAGGCAGATTGTGGGTAAACAGCTCGCCGGAGAAAGGAACTACGTTTTTTCTCTCTTTGCCCGCAATGATTGGGAGTGAATATGCTGACCTCGGAGAGTAGAGTTCTGATTGTTGACGACGAACCTTCCATTCGTAGAGCGCTACACACGACGTTAAGCGGTCTGGGGTTTGAGATCGAGGAAGCGTCCCGAGGGGAACAGGCTGTCTCTTTTGTTCGCTCCGAGCACTACGATGCAGCTCTTCTCGACATCAATCTGCCCGGAATCGGTGGCATTGAAACATGCCGCGAGATGCGGCGCTTGGAACCTCAGCTGCCGATCATCATGCTAACTATCCGCGATGATGCCGATGACAAAATCGAAGCACTAGACGCTGGAGCGGATGACTACATCACCAAGCCTTTCCACGTCGGGGAATTGATGGCGCGCGTTCGTGCTGCGGTTCGGCGTTCTCACAGCTTGCAGAACAATAAAGATTCAGTGATTATGATCGGCGACATAGAGCTGGACGTTGGGCGTCGCCTAGTTCGAAAGCGAGGCGTCGTTGTCCACCTCACCCCGAAAGAGTTCGATCTGCTGCACTGCCTTATGTCAAAGGCCGGCAGGCCCATTACTCATGCCCGGCTGCTGACCTCTGTCTGGGGGACGGAATATGGAAACGAACTGGAGTACACCCGCACCTTTGTGCGACAGTTGCGAAGGAAGTTGGAAGACGATCCGTCTCGGCCTCATTACATACTGACGGAGTCGTATCTTGGTTACCGTTTCACAGATCCTGAACGTTAGGACGCGAAGTGAATTGGATCGATTAATGATCATTAAATAACGATATATGGCGAAGCTTCGGCAGCCGTAGAGGAGACATATGGCAAAACATTTGAATCTTGGCGGTAAATTTTCTTTTCGGAATGCTTCAATCTCCGTAAACCGCATAGGTTATGGCGCAATGCAACTCGCCGGACGTGATGGCGACAAGCTGGTTTGGGGACCGCCACGCGACATTCCCGGTGCGATCGCAGTTCTGCGAGAGGCTGTGGCCTCGGGAGTGAACCACATCGACACCAGCGATTACTACGGGCCACACGTAACCAATCAGATCATTAAGCAGGCACTTCATCCTTATCCTGACGATCTCGTCATCGTGACCAAAGTGGGTGCCCGCCGCGGCAACGATGGGTCGTGGCCGCACGCTCGTTCTCGCCAGGAGATCATCGATGCCGTGCACGACAACCTGCGCAACCTCGGCCTCGAGTCGCTCCATGTCGTAAATCTCCGGCTCGGAGGTTTCTCTGCACCTGACGATCAGCCCTTTGAAGAGCCGCTTTCAACGCTTGTCGAACTCCAGCAGAAAGGCCTGGTTCGACATATTGGCCTCAGCACGGTATCTCCCAAGCAATTGACCGAGGCACAGAAGATTACAGAGATCGTCTGCATCCAGAACTTCTATAACTTGGCCCAACGTGGCGATGACGGATTCATAGACAGTCTGGCGGTGCAGGGGATCGGCTACGTGCCTTATTTTCCGCTTGGAGGGTTTTCCCCCTTGCAATCGTCAAGGCTCAACCAAGTAGCTACGTCGCTCGGCGCGACTCCTATGCAGGTAGCGCTGGCGTGGCTGCTTCACCGGTCACCGAACATCCTTCTGATACCCGGTACGGCGTCGGTCCAGCATCTGCGCGAGAATCTCAGGGCGGCAGCATTGACCCTGCCGGAGCAGACTTTCGCCGATCTCAACAATGTTGGTGAGGCGGCTGCTTAGCAGCAAGGGTTCGTGGTAATTGGAAGTCGCACCTGAGTCGAGCACATTCTTGAAAGGCTGTTTGCCTTTCAGTTGGTCGGCAACTTCATTTTGTTAAGTACCCATCCGCAAGTTCGGAACCCCAACTCATCCCTAAACCCTCGCCACAAAACCAGTTAGTGTGCTTACGAACATTTTACGAACCCCTCATGCCTCCCTCAGCAGACGGAAAATAACCTTTCCTTACCCGGCAACATTCCTGGAACCAGAACCCCGGGGCTTGTTTTCGGCGGAGGAACGAAGAATGCGGAAGTTTGCAGTTATTGCGATGTTCACTTTGGTCGGTCTTGGATCAGCGAAAGCTCAATCAACGTTTGGCAGCATCGTGGGCGTAATCCATGACAAGACAGATGCGGTTGTGCCTGGCGCGACTGTTCAGATAAAGGATCTGGCCGACAACAGCGTTCGTTCAGCGATATCAGATCAGAACGGATCGTTTGAGTTCGTGAATCTGAAACCAAGTCGGTATGAGGTGACAGTTCAAGCCGACGGGTTCACGGATTTCCGAGTGCCCTCGGCGGAGTTGACGGCGCGGCAAGCCTTGCGCGTTGATGTCACATTGAACGTCAAGAGTCAGAGCGAGACAATCGAAGTTGCGGATACTGTCGCCGTGGTCAACACGGAGAATGGCGTGATCGGGGACTCCAAAGACAACGCCCAGATCGGTCAACTTCCCTTGAATTTCCGTGCAGTCACCACTAGTCCGCTAGCGGCATTGGCGACCTCCGCAAACGTTCAACAAGATAGTCAGGGAAATATTGCATTGGCCGGTGCGACGGCCAACATGGTCAGCTACTCTGTCGATGGGATATCGACGGCCAATATCTTCCAGAGTGCGGCGAGCACGAATCCTTACCCTTCATCGGAAGGCATATCGGAACTGAAGGTCACGGCATTCAATAACAGCGCAGAGTTTTCGCAGGTCGGTGACGTGACGTTTACCACGAAGGGCGGCACAAATGACTTGCATGGAAGCCTGTTCGAATATCTGCAGAATGATGCGCTCGATGCAAGGATTCTGAATTTCACCACCAAAGCACCGAAGCGATTCAACACCTTTGGCGGCAGTCTCGGCGGCCCGGTCAAAATTCCTCATCTATACAACGGCAAGAACAAGACATTCTTCTTTTTCGACTATGAGGGGAACAGGAAGAGGACGTCCGAACCTGAACAATATCTCGTGCCGACAGTCGCGGAACGAACGGGGAATCTTAGCGATCTTGGCGGCGGAACAGTTACCAACCTGAATGTGTCGTCGATAACGCTGCTCAATGATTATTATCCTCTGCCCAACATCAATTGCATAACGCGACTGACCCCGAACTGCAGCTTCAACTATGAAAATCTGCAACCCATTCCATCTAGCACGAATGGGATTGACGGGCGCATCGATCAGATCATCAATTCGAAGCAGCAGGTGTATGCGCGATACAACTGGAAGAATCTGGTAACCAATATCGTAAATCCGTTTCTACCGAACGATCTCGACCACGAACATGACAGAAGCTTCCTCGTCTCGCACAATTACTCGCTTCGCAAAAACCTGCTAAACGAGTTTCGTTTTGGATTCACCAACTCATTGTTGGCGCCCAATTTTCCAATCGAAGGCGCGGCTGCAATTGCTCAATTGGGACTGCAGGATGTTGACGTTTCGAATCATCCATTTGATGGCGGATTTCCGTCCATCAACTTCTCGCAGGGCACCGGTTTCGAACCTATCGGCCGAGACCACGTAGGAAATACCTACTCCAGCACAAAGCAGCTTGCCGACAATCTCACCTATATTCGGGGCAAACATACTTTGAGAGGTGGAATTGATTTCCGTTGGGTGCGCTTTGAGGTTCCTGAAATCGAGACGCCATCCGATGACTACGGTCTGTTCACTTTCACTGGCGCATTGACCGGGAACGCGTTTGGTGATTTTTTGCAGGGTCTTCCCGACACAACCTATTTCGCGGTGACCGGCCCGAGAGACAACGCCGGCGGCCCGCAAATGGGACTCTATGCGCAAGACGAATGGCAGGTGAACAGCCGTCTGACAATCAATGCCGGCTTGCGCTGGGAGTGGCTGCCTCCGTTCGTGGACGTGAATGGAATTCAGGCCAATTTCGATGCAATCAAAAATACTGTCATCGTGAACAGCAACCTCTATAACAGGCTGGGCGGACCAGTACCGGCATTCCTGCAGTCTTTCAATGCCTGCAACGCCGCGCCTCCGGGATTTTCGGATCCTGCCGACGCAGGATACGCAGTTTCGACCTCAACGCCGTGCACGGCGGTTGTGTCCAACGGGCAGGAAGGCCTTCCTCCAGGCCTTCGACAGACCTATATGCGCAACTTCGATCCGCGGATTAGCTTCGCGTATCGCCCGTTCAACGACAACCAAACCGTTGTGCGCGCGGGCTTCGGAATTTTTACGGTTATCAACCTGGGACAGTTGCAGAACAATAACGAAAGCAACCCGCAAGCCTCGGTTCATACCTATGTGAATTCGTGTCAAAATTCCATTCCCTGCAACCCCCTGTTTCAATTCCCAAACACGATTGCAACCAGCCAACTCGTGCAGATTGGTGGCGGCACTATTGAACAAGCCACGGATCCGCGCTATCGCGATCCGCAATCGGCGCAGTGGAATGTGACGGTTGAGCGAGAGTTGACGCCCGTTTCGGCTGTGCGCGTGAGTTACGTGGGGATGAACACGTACCGGCAAAATCTAACCATAAACTGGAACCAGATTGCGCCGAGTACGCAACCTTATAACCCAAGCCCAGTCGTCGATCCCCGCGCTCCTTTTCAGAATTGGGGCGTCATCTACTCCACGGAAAATCTTGGAGGATCGAACTATCAGGCGATGGAGGTAGAAGCGACGCACAAAATGTCGAGAGGGCTCTCTTTCGCGGCAAACTACACGTGGGCGCACAATATCAGCGATGCACAGGGAGATGCACCCATCGGCTTCGGAGGAGAAACTGCTTATGGACTCGCGGTATTGGACCGCTTCGCCATCCGCCAGGACCGCGGCAATATCGCGGGCACGCGTCGCCAACGATTCTTGCTGACGGGAAACTACGACTTGCCCTTCGGCAAAGCACGGCAGTGGTCCAGTTCTTCCGGTGCCGTAAACGGAGTTTTCGGCGGCTGGAGCCTGAACACCATCACGCTGATTGAGACAGGTCCGTATCTCACGCCAACCATCAACCCCTCAGGATGCCAGGTTGCGTTGAATTCCAGTGGGCAATGCCCAACTCTCAATGGGATTTCCGAAACCAATGACCAGACCAACACAGACCCTGAATTGGACGGAGCGGTGTTACGACCAGATATTGTCGGCAATCCGATTCCGGCTCATCGATCGGCAAGCAATTACTTCAATCTCAATGCATTTGCGCCGACCCCGGTGGGCGCGGGGCGCATCGGCAATGCCGGCGTGGGCATTCTTGAAGCTCCGGGAACGGTTGCAGTGAGCGCGGGACTGGCGAAGTCGATGGCCATCCACGAAAATCTGCGGCTGCGGTTCGAGGCCACCTTCACCAATATCTTGAACCACACAAACTATGCGCCTCCGGCAACGAATGTAAGTAGCCCGAGCACGTTCGGTGTATTAGACGCGCAGCAGACCGCTGAAAATGCGGGAAACCGTACCGGTCAATTGGCGCTGCGGCTCGACTTCTAGACAGGAGTTTCGCCATGAAACCAAGAAGTCTCTTTGCAGCAATTCTGCTAATTGCGTGGATGTGCGGAGGAGGAACCCTAGCGGAGACCTCCTTTGCGCAGAAGGCATCTGTTCCGAAACAGCCGAATACGGCTGTAATCGCGAGGGAGAGAGTGAAAGAGCTGCTCGCTCTGATGGACACTGACAAGAACGGGAAAATTTCGAAACAAGAGTGGATGAAATTCATGGAGGCGGAGTTTGACAGGCTTGATACGAGCAAGAAGGGCGAACTCGATCCGAAGGAACTCCTGAAATCGAGCGTGTCGATGACTCACGCCCGCACGTCTGACCTCGGTAAGTAGTCGGTACGGCAGCCCCTTGTCGCACTTGTACAAGCGAGGAGCTCACGGTGTGCGTCGTTGGGTGCCGACGACGTCCACCTGAGTTCCTATCAACTTTGTAATTAAAGGATATGCCACTATCCTTTAATAAGAAGAACGCTTATTAAAGGTAGCCTGAACTTCGACGAACCCTCATTTGGGGTTGGGGGCTTCCGGATTTGATTTGGAACACCTCTGAGATTTCGAGCGAACGAGATCGAATCCCGTTCGAGCGTGTGCGAAGAACATCCGAATCATTTCGGGGGTATCGCACCGACCTAAGGCGAAGGCTTAGGGATGGTGTCTCTCTCTCCACTCTGTTCTTCCCGTCGCGCGCTCAATTACGATCCATGACTGACGAATTGGTCGGATCTGCGTTTTACTCGACGTCAGGGGAATCATCAAAGAGGAAGTAAGCCAGCTGTCAGCTTCCTCTGTGTGGCAGAACAAGGAGATTGCTCGACAATGGTTGAGGTTCTTAGATGCCAGACGGTTTTATCCAATCCCTACGTCCGACAGAGGCTATTGGGCAGAGAAACAGGCGAGACGGAGACGTTGCAGGCGCCCGGTGCGTCCTCGCGAATGGATGATCAGGTAAAGATCGCAACCCTAAGCGCCGAATAGTTTAATCATTTTGTCCCGCGACTCATCGATGTGGATTTCCATCGCGCGCCGCGCTTTTGCAGGCTGGTGAGCCTCAATCGTACGCAGGATCTCGCTGTGTCCAATCCACCCGGGGACGGTTTGTGTGCAGAGAGTGTCGAGGCGAGTCACATATGCCAGCGTCAGGCCGATCTGGTTCACAACCCGCTGATTGCCGGCTAGCTCGGACAGACGCCGATGGAACGATTCGTTGGCGCTGAGGATGTCCTGTAAATCAGCCGTGGCATCGTTCTCAGGCGCCGTTAGGTGGCGTAACTCGCTGATCTGCTCGGCGCTCGCGGTCTGCGCGGCCTTCTCTGCCGCGAAGCATTCCAGAACTTTTCGGTATTGGTACATGTCGACAATGTCGCGAACCGAAATCGGGGTGACCAGAAAGCCCTTGCGGCGAATTCGGGAGAGCCACTTGTCCTGCATGAGCCGCGTACAAGCCTCCCGCACTGGTGTGCGACTGGTCCCACATCTTTCAGCCAGATCGGCCTCCGAAAGAAACTCGCCAGGCGGAAGCTTCGCTGTGATCAGCCACTCGCGGAGGATGCGGTAAACCCGTTCTACTTCTCCGAGTTTGCTTACCTTGGGTTTGGTTATCGTTGCCACTCCGATACTGTATTCGTTGGAATCGAGCCCGCTTGCAGAATTTCTCATCCTACAGTAAAGTGTTTGCCGCGCGCTTCTCTAGAATACCGCTAGTATACTGCAAGGATACAAGTCAGCCATGTGTGGCATTGTGGGGTATCTCGACAAGGTCGGCACTGAGGGCGGTAATGTCGGTAGCGTCTTGCTGGGAATGCTCACGGCTCTCGCCTGTCGTGGCCCCGATTCGACCGGCGTCGCTGTGTTCGGCCAGCATCGCCCCGATGAGCTGATCGCTCAGATCAAACTCGGAGAGAACGGAAACGGAACTGAATACGCCCGAAAGATTGAGGAAACCGGAAAGGAATTCGGTGGACGGGAATTCAGTCAAACGAGCGCTTACTTGCGTTTTGTCTTCACTGAAACGAATGATCTGCACGCGTTTATTACTCGCGTGGAGGCGACTGGAGATCCAGTCGAAGTGGTTAGCGTGGGTCGCCGCCTTGAGATTGTCAAACAAGTTGGCTCGCCGTCTCGCCTAGAGAAGACCTTCGGAATCTCTGCCTTCCAGGGGAAACACGGAATCGGGCACACTCGCCTCTCTACTGAGTCAGTGGTTGATCTCAGTCACTCGCAGCCGTTTTGGGGTCACGGGTATCCCGACCTCGCTATTGTCCACAACGGGCACATCACGAACTACCATCAACTCCGTCGGCGATATGAACAACGTGGGACTCGCTTCTATACAGAAAACGATTCTGAGGTGGTCGCCGTTTTTCTGGTCGATAAGTTGCAACAGGGGCGTGGCTTGCATACGGCCATCGAATCCATAGTGCGAGAGTTAGATGGATCTTTCAGTTGCCTCGTGGCGACGGACTCGGCTCTCGCTTTTGTGAAGGACGCATTTTCGTTCAAGCCGCTGGTTTTTGCTGAGACCGACGATTTCGTGGCAGTGGCGACCGAGGAAGTTGCCATTCGAAATGCAATCCCGGGAGATTTTACGGTACGCGAGGCGCAAGCCAAGGAAGTGCGGGTATGGTCGAGATAGACGCAGCCGGA
Source organism: Candidatus Sulfotelmatobacter sp. (assembly GCA_030038125.1). Lineage (GTDB taxonomy): Bacteria > Acidobacteriota > Terriglobia > Terriglobales > Acidobacteriaceae > Sulfotelmatobacter. The sequence continues at coordinate 6,982 of JASHPL010000139.1, read as the reverse complement.
CGAACGACTCGTGAGGTCAACCGTGCAATCCGGCAGCGCATTGCAGAATCCTGCAAAGAAGTCGTTCTCCGAAATCCGGGAGCACGGCACAACCTTGCCGTCGCTATCCTGGAAGACGCGCACATTCGTATCGCTGGCAGTGCAGGCTACTACTGTGGTGGCTTGATTGACGGGCCATCGATTGAAGTTGAAGGCAGTGCCGGGTGGGGGCTGGCGGAATCGATGTTGAGCGGCACGGTGCGCGTGCACGGAAGCGCTGGGAGTGGCGCGGCCGCAGCCGTCCGCGGCGGCACTGTGGTGATTCACGGAGATGCCGCTGCCCGGCTCGGTGTTTCCATGAAGGGTGGGATTGTGATTGTGGCGGGAAACTGCGGCTATATGGCTGGCTTCATGGCACAGAAGGGGACGCTGATCGTTTGCGGAAATGCAGGTGAGGCCTTCGCCGATTCGATGTACGCAACGGTTTGTTATGTAGGAGGTGAGATCGCCAATCTTGGCACAGACGCAGTGATAGCTCCAATCGATGCTGGCGAAGCCCAACAGTTGGAGAAGATTTTGAGTACTCATCTTCCAGCCACGCTGCGTAGCACTAAGCCCGCAGCGGCTGACTTTAAAAAAGTAGTCGCGGGACGCAAGCTGTGGAATTTCGACAAACGCGAATGGCGAACTTGGCAGGAGGCCCTCTAGCTTGGCAGAACTGCAAAACAGCGCGATCTTCGCACCGAGAGTGATTGAGGAGATTCAGGCAAAGGCGGAATCTGGCCTGTACGCGATTCGTGGCTTTGGTACATTACGTGAGCGTCGCTGGCCGACCTTCGACGACCTAACCTTTCTGCCTTGCTCTCTCACCAGAATCCCGCTCGAAGGCTACCGCGAGAAATGTTCCACTAAGACAGTTCTCGGGACTCGTTTCGCCCAGAAGCCCATCCAGCTTGACATACCGGTCATGATCACCGGAATGAGTTGGGGAGCCCTTTCCTACAATGCGAAGGTCGCGCTTGCCAGAGGTGCGGCGGCAGCCGGTTCCTCCAACACAACCGGCGATGGCGGGATGTTGAAAGCGGAAAGGGACAACAGCCGAACTCTGATTTACGAGGTTCTGCCCTCTCGCTATGGGATCAACATCCACCACATGCGAATGGCCGACGCCATAGAGTTGACGATTGGGCAAGGTGCCAAGCCTGGGACTGGCGGTCTATTGCTCGGGACGAAAGTGTCGGACCGCATTGCCGAACAGAGGGATCTACCCATTGGAGTAGACCAGCGCAGCGCGGCTCGGCATCCCGACTTTCTTGGTCCGGACGACATGATTATTAAGGTGGAGGAACTTCGTGAGGCAACCGATTGGCAAATCCCCATCTTTATTAAGTTGGGGGCCAGCCGAGTGTACGACGATGTAAAGCTAGCCGCGAAGGCGGGAGCGGATGTAATCGTGGTGGATGGAATGGAGGGAGGCACAGGAGCCTCACCGGCGATCTTTCAAGAACATACCGGGCTTCCCACCCTGGCCGCTGTGTGTGAAGCGCGCAGCGCATTGCAAGATATTGGGCTCTATGGTGACGTCCAACTAATAATTGCCGGCGGGATTCGCGATGGAGTCGATGCAGCTAAGGCTATGGCTCTGGGCGCGGACGCGTGTTACATCGGAACTGCATCGCTCATAGCTCTCAATTGCAACAAGCCGATGTATGAGGACGATTATCGTGCCATCGGTGCTGCGCCGTACGCCTGCCACCATTGTCATACCGGCCGTTGTCCGGTCGGCATTACCACCCAGGATCCTGAGTTAATGAAGCGATTGGAGGTCGAGGACGGAGCGGAACGCGTCCGCAACTTTTTGCAAGTGATGACGCTTGAAATCCAAATGCTCGCTCGGTCCTGCGGGAAATCCGACGTGCATCATCTCGAGCCCGAAGACATGGCTGCGCTCTCCCTAGAAGCTTCGGCGATCTGCGGGGTTCCCTTGGTGGGCACGAGAAAGGTATTTGGTCATTAATGTCGTTCCTGGTGCCTTGCCCCAACTGCGGCCGCCGCTCTGTCTACGAGTTCAGGTTCGGTGGAGAAGTGCGACAGGTTCCCTCGCTCGAGGCGACTCAGGCTGAGTGGCAGAACTACCGCTTCAACCGCACCAATGCGGCCGGAATACAAACCGAATGGTGGTTCCATTATTTCGGTTGTCGTCAGTGGTTGCAGGCTGTACGTAATACCGTTTCAAACGAAGTGCTGCACGCGTACCTGCCTGGGGAAAAACATTGAAGTTCTACTTTCGAGAGAAGATCGTCGAGGCAAAACAGGGCGATACTATTGCGGCTGCACTCTACCGCAATGGTCAGAGAATCTTTAGCCGCAGCTTTAAATACCACCGTCCCCGCGGCTTACTTTGCGTATCAGGCAAATGTCCCAACTGTCTGATGAATGTGGACGGCGTACCTAATGTCCGCGTTTGTATCACTCCAGTTTGTGACGGTATGAAAGTAAGCCCGCAGAATGCATTCCCCTCGCTCGAACTGGATTTCTTGTCCATCACCCAGCGGCTCGACTGGCTGATGCCAGTCGGCTGGTATTACAAGACTTTTACTCATCGAATGATGTGGCACGTGGCAGAACCAACCATTCGCAAGGTTGCCGGACTGGGAAAGGTACTTTCTTCCGAGAATAGAGAGTACGAGCACATTTGGATGCATGCCGACACTACCGTGGTCGGTGGAGGGTGGGCTGGTCTACAGGCGGCCCTGGACGCGTGCGGAAAAGGCGACCAGGTCGTGCTCGTAGACGATCAATCCGTTTTGGGTGGCCAAGCGCGATACCGGAAAAGCGCTGGCGAGGTTCCTGCCGATCTCATCCGGCGGGTGGAGTCTCATCCGAATGTGCACATACTTCGCGACAGCTCCTGTTTCGGACTCTATGAGGACTACCTACTCGGGATTCTGCAACGCAATCCTCATCCCGGTGCGCTCGAACGCTTGGTCCATTTGCGGACTGGAAAGGTTGTGGTTGCTACTGGAGCCTATGAAACTCCCCTACTCTTCCCGAATAATGATTTGCCCGGGGTAATGCTTTCAACAGGAGTTCTGAGGCTATTGCATCTATACGGCGTGTCCCCGGGTAAACGAGCCGTGATCGTCGGGAGTTCGCGAGCAGCGGAAGAACTATCCGTGGAGCTAAGCGGCACCACGATTGAGGTGGTTGCGGCGTTGGTTCCCGAACAAGTGGTAAGTGCGATCGGCCACGGGTGTGTGAGAGGCATTCGCACCCTGTCCAGTGTCATTGCCTGCGACTTAATTGTTGTTTGCGGCCCACGTGTGCCCGATGTCGGCCTCTCTGCGCAAGCAGGAGGGAACCTCGCTTGGAGTGAAGTTCATGGTGCATTTTTGCCTTCGAGCCTACCCCCACAGGTTTCGGTTGTCGGCGAGGCTAATGGAGAGGGCGTCACAGGTGTCGGCGCTCACCTACCCTTGAGCAAGCGTGCTTTTGTTTGCTTCTGCTCCGACGTGTCAAGTCAAGATCTTTGTGACGCGACCGCTGAAGGGTTCGATCACATCGAGACACTGAAGCGCTATACGACGGCGACTATGGGCCCGTGCCAAGGTCGTATGTGCCAGTTGTCGGCAATCGGCGTGTGTGCTCACGAGACCGGCCGTTCAACCGCAGAGACGGGAGTGACTACCTCACGGCCCCCGAATCCGGGGGTTACCTTGGGTGCACTCGCCGGACCCCGTCATCATCCCATTCGCCGTACTCCCATGCACTACAGTCACGAAAAGTTGGGAGCAGTCTGGATGGACATGAGCGACTGGCGGCGTCCGCGCTTCTACAAAACTTTGCCGACATCCGAAGAAAAAGAGTGCGTTCTCGCGGAATATCACGCCGTGCGCGAAGGAGTCGGAATCATCGACGTAAGCACCCTTGGAAAGCTTGATCTCCGGGGAGCAGATTGTGGCAAGCTGTTGGACAAGGTCTACACTCATCGCTTCTCGGATCTTCGATCGGGGCGGGTCCGCTATGCTCTCATGTGTGACGAGGGCGGAATCATTCTGGATGACGGCACTATCGCACGACTAAACGATGACCGTTACTTCGTCACTACGACCACCGGAAATCTCGAGTTTGTACACCAGTGGCTCGAATGGTACCTGGTGGGTACCGCCTGGGATGTTCACATCGCAAATGTGACCGCTGGCTACGCCGCGATCAACGTTGCGGGACCAAACAGCCGCGCAGTGCTGGGCAAGCTCACCGACTGTGATCTCGCCTCTAGCGCCTTCCCCTATATGACGTGTCGCGAAGCAGAAGTTGCCAGGATTCGGGTAATCATGCTCCGCATTGGCTTTGTCGGCGAAACTGGATGGGAGATCCATTGCCCGGCCGAATCTGCGGAAAGTTTGTGGAACGGTTTGCTGCAGGCTGGGGCCGACTACAAAATTCGCCCATTCGGCGTCGAGGCGCAGCGGTTGCTGCGCCTCGAAAAGCGTCATGTCATTGTCAGTGTTGATACAGACGCTTTAACGAACCCATACGAAGCCGACATGAGTTGGGCCGTAAAGATCGATAAACCCGATTTTGTCGGCAAAGCCTACCTGGCAAATGCAGGCGCAGATACTTCTCGGGAACGTTTGATTGGCTTTGTGCTTACAGGATCGGGTTTACCGGCGGATGGCGCCGCTGTTGTCGTTGATGGCAAGTTGGCGGGACGCGTCACCAGTTCTCGGTATTCGCCGTCACAGGAAAAGGCGGTAGGATTGGCGTGGATCAAACCCGCACAAGCGAAAGAAGGGGCATGCATTGATGTTCGTGTCGATGGAAAGCTGGTGCCGGCCAAAGTTACAATGCAGCCTTTCTACGATCCCCAAGGAACGCGACTTCGGCTATGAGTATGAAACGCTCGTCGCTTTTTTATTGTCATCAACAGAGCGGTGCCGGGTTCACAGAGCACCAAGGTTGGGAGATCCCAGCCTTCTTCTTGTCTCCTGAAAAGGAAGTCGCCCAAGTACGGGACACCGTGGGTCTCTCCGACCAGAGCTATTTGCTGAAATTTGATTTGAAGGAACGGCCAATGCAAGGCCGATGGCTCCTCGGCGCAAACCATTATCTGTTAATGGGAGAGCCTCCGATGGACGCTCCCCTTGGTGCAATTGATGTTTCCAGTGTATATACGAGTCTTCGATTAGCCGGCCCACGGAGCCGGGAATCCCTCGCCAGGTTGACATCGGTGAACCTCTCCGACTCGGCCCTCCCAAATCTGCAATGCGTGCAAACATCGGTTGCCCACGCACACGCTATTGTTATGCGGGAGGATATCGGATCGACTCTCGCCTTCCACCTTCTGATAAGCCGGGAGTTTGGGGAATCGGTATGGGAGTCAGTTATCCATGCAGGGCGTGAGTTTAATCTTTGTCCGTTTGGCCTGACAGCACTGCGGTTGCTTCACAACTGAGCAAATGCAACTTTTCAGCAAAGACCGTATGTGGCGTCATCACGATCTGAAACCAAGCTACGACGTGGTGATCGTTGGCGGCGGTGTGCATGGATTGGCAACCGCCTACTATCTCGCGAAGCAGCACAACATCCGCAAAGTAGCTGTCCTCGAGAAGAGTTACTTGGGAGCTGGGGCCAGCGGCCGTAACACTGCGATTTTGCGCTCGAATTACCGTACTCCAGAAGGCATTCCTTTTTACGATGCGTCCTTGAAGCTGTACGAACAAATCTCGGAGGAGCTTGGTTGGAACGTCCTGTTTAGCCAATGCGGGCACTTGACATTGGGACACAGTGATTCCTCAGTCGCTGGTCTGCGAGTCCGATCCGAGAATAATCAACTACTCGGCGTGAATAGCCGGATGATCGGTTTCGAAGAGGTTGGCAAGCTGGTACCCACAATCAACATCAGCCGTGAAGCCCGGTATCCAATTCTTGCGGCTCTTTATCATCCTCCCGGTGGGATTATCCGTCACGACGCGGTGGTATGGGGCTATGCTCGGGCCTGCGATCGCATGGGGGTTGAGATCCACCCCTTCACTGAAGTTACAGGCATCGATGTCGAAAACAGTAAAGTCAGACATGTGGTGACCTGTAAAAGAAGGATTGCCACGGGAGCTGTCCTGAACGCCACGGCCGGGTGGGCCACCACCATTTCGCGAATGGCTGGCGTACCGTTGCCAATCGTGACACATCCCCTCCAGGCCTGCGTCACCGAACCACTGAAGCCTTTTCTTAACGTGGTCATTGTCTCGGCCACGTTACACGTTTACCTGAGTCAGACTGACAAGGGTGAACTGGTGGTCGGTGCTGAAATCGACCCTTACCAGTCCTACAGCATGAGGAGTACATTGCCCACACTCGAGCAGATGGCGACCTATACTCTCGAGCTGTTCCCGTGGCTACATGGTGTGCGCGTTTTACGCCAATGGGCTGGGATCTGCGATATGACCCCGGATTTTGCCCCAATCATGGGCGCAGCTTCCGAAGTGAGCAACTTTTACATGGACGTAGGATGGGGAACCTATGGATTCAAAGCCGGTCCGATTTCGGGCAAGTGCATGGCCGAATTGATTGCTACCCACACTCCCCCCAGTTTGATAGAACCATTTTCTGCGACCCGGTTTGAAACTGGCAGGCTCATAGGGGAGAAAGCGGCGGCGGCGGTGTCCCATTGACGGGGGAAAAATGTCAGAAAAGCTCAGGTCGAAACTCGAAGCTCAAGGCGTGGAGTATTTGTTTTGTTCGTTCGTCGAACTAACTGGTGCTCCAAAAGCAAAATTAGTTCCGGTTTCTCATATTGAGGAGTTTGCGCGGGACGGCGCTGGCTTTGCGGGTTTTGCCTGTGGCGACGTCGGCCAGGGACCGCACGATCCAGATATCTGCAGTATTCCTGACTTCCGCTCCTTGACCATCTTGCCGTGGCGCAAGAATACCGCCTGGGTAACGGGAAATCTGCACGTCGACGGTAAACCATGGCCACTCTGTCCCCGCACCGTACTCACGCGCC
>JASHPL010000138.1 GCA_030038125.1 Candidatus Sulfotelmatobacter sp. | reverse complement strand
GGAGCAGTCCTGCCAATAGGGAGAGAGCGACAGTGAGACCTGCGATTGCGTGGGACTTGCGCCATTCATAAAGTACTAAGCCAACCACAAGGGCAACGCCGGCGCTACGAGTACCAATCGCGAGGTAGAGAGTCAGACCGATGAGGGCAGCCCATCGCCACCTGTCCGACGTACCATGCGAACTCCATCGCACCAGTAGTGCTGCGATATAGAAGAAGAGAAGAAAGAGCACATCGGAGAGCACATTGTCTTTCGCCGCCCAAAAAGTCGGACTGAAGCCGAGGATGGTGATGAGAGCGAGCGAATACTGCGGTCCCAGGTCGCGTCTCCAGAAAAAGTAGACAGCGGTTAAGGCAAGCACAAAAAAAACGACTTGCTCGAATTTCATGGGCATCAAATTCAGGCCATACAGCTTGTATAACGGCGACAAGAGAAGCGGGAACACGGGGGGATACATTCGCGGGCCGACCGGCGCCGCGGAGTTGAAGATATAGCCCGTCTGGGCATAGGGCCGGCCCTCGACGATGTTTTGCGCGTGATGAATGTACATGGCATAGTCATCGCCCCAGATATGTCCGGGCCGTATGGTGGACGCGTGAAAAATCAGAATGATGATCAGCAGGAGGGCCGCGCAGATGTCAGAAAGTAGAGCAGATTTTCTGTGATGCTCCGCGTCGTTCGAATCGCAATTCTTCACAGAGTGGCAGATCTCCCGCTTACCAATCTGCTCTTTGAGGATGTAGTTTTCCAGGGAAATACGGGGTTTTCTCAGCTGCAAGTGCCACTTCGGGAACAGTGTTGCTGCCTGGGTCGAATGTGCCGAGGACTTTTATGGGGATGGTTTCCTTGATCACTCCGATGATCGCCAGGCTAAAGAAATCAAAATCGTGGCCGACGTGATGAAACAATTGGATTCTCAGTTTGCGACCGAGTGAAATGCCGACTCATTCCACTGCCGTAGCGACGAGTTCCTGACTGAGCGAAAGGTCTTGCTCCGAGCCTGTCCGCAGGCGATACCAGAACAAAATTGCGATCAGCGAAAAGACAAAGATGACGGCCGAGATAGCGTTGATCTCCGGCGTGATACCGCGGCGGAGGCGTCCCCAGATTTCAAGCGGCAGAGTGTTGTCGCGGCCAATGAGAAAAAAGCTGACCGCGATTTCATCCATGGAAAGAGTGAAGATCAATAATGCCGCGCCAATGATGGGCAGTTTGAGATTCGGCACCGTCACACGCCAGAAGGTCTGCCAATAATTCGCGCCAAGATCGAGCGAGGCTTCTTCCTGCGAGCGATCCAGTTTCTGCAAACCGGCGAAGACTTCGGTGGTTGCCACAGAAATGAGCGCGGTTCCGTGGCCCAGTGTGATGGTCAAAAGACTCAGCTTCAGGCTGGTCAGATCGAATAGCATCAGCAGCGAAAGACCAGTGATGATTCCTGGCAGAATCAGTGGCAAGAGCACTAATCGCCGGAACAAGGCCTTGCCAGGAAAATTTGCGCGATCGAGTGCCAGCGCAGCGGGTACACCGAAGGCGAGGGAGATTACGATGGCTGCGGTTGCCACTTCCAGGCTATTAAAAACGGATTCCCAGATCGCGCCATCCCCGAACAGGATGCGGTACCAGCCGAGTGTAAGGTCATGCGGAGGAAATCCCCCGACGCCTTCCCCATTGAAGGAATAAACGATTAGCACCACAATCGGTAAATACAAAAACGCAAATACAGCCGCGGCATAAGTGAGCAGCCAAGGGGAACGTGGAACGGAGGCTTCCGAGCCGTTCATGAGAAGCTCCATTTCTTTTCCAGGCGCTCCGAGAGGAAAAGCAGGCTCACGACCAGCAACAGCATGCAGAAAGCAATGGCCGCGCCCAGCGGCCAGTTGTAAGCGGCGCCAAATAAACTGACGACGACGTTGGAAATCATGATGCCGCTGGGACCGCCGAGCAGCAGTGGCGCCAGGAAATCTCCGAGGCTCAAGACGAAGGCGAATGTCGCCCCGGCGAGGACACCAGGAATCGAAAGAGGGAAAATGATTTTCCAGAACGTCTGTGCGGAATTCGCGCCGAGATCGTGGGAAGCCTCGATCAGATTGCGGGGAATGTGCTCCAGAGCGGCATAAATCGGCAGGAATGTGAAGGGCGTGTAGATATGGGTCAGGGTCAATACGACGGCAAACGGACTGTAGAGCAGAAACTCGACCGGATGGTGCGTCAAATGAATGCGTTCGAGTAGCGCGTTCAGAACTCCGTCTGAGCCGAGAATCGTCTTCCATGCGTAGGCGCGCACCAGATAGCTGACCCAAAGCGGAATAATGACCATTTGATAGAGCAGGTCCTTCCGCTTACCGGCGTGGAATGACAGGAAATAGGCCAAGGGATATCCGAGAAAAAGCGAGAACAGCATGACGCGCACGGCGATCCACATGGAGCGCAGCAGCGTCTCCCAGTAAACCGGCTTTTGCAACAGCTCCTGATAGTTCTTTAAATTCCACGAATGAACGATAGTTTGTAACGAAGACACCGACCAAAAGCTGTAGCAGAACATCAACCCATAGGGCACGAGCAGAAAGACCGCAACCCACGCCAGCGGAGGGACGGTCACGAGCATCCTGTAAGTGCGGGAAAACATCAGATTCTCTCCGGGGACTCGCGCACCGGGATCGCATCCGCCGGCGAGAACTCAAGCGAGACCTCTCCATTTGGCACGTGCCCGCTCGGAGCTCGCATCAGCAGCACAAGGCCGTCGCCACATTGCACACGAATCGACTCAGTCGGTCCGTGAAATGCCTGATGGATCACTCGGCCGCGGATCTGGACGGCGAAGGGTAAATCTTCAGCACCCTCCAAGCGAAGGTGCTCAGGACGCAAAGAAAAAATGGCCGGGCCATCGCGCAGCGAAACCGGCCACGACAGCGCTCCACAGCGCGCCAAACCGGATCGGACCTCGCCTTTCAGCAGATTGGTTTGGCCAAGAAACTGGGCCACATATGCGGTTGCGGGACGACTATAGATTTCGCGCGGGGTGGCGACCTGCTCCAGTTCGCCGGATCGCAGCAGCGCGATGCGATCCGACATGACCATCGCTTCTTCCTGATCGTGCGTCACAAATACGAACGCGATTCCAACTTCACGCTGCAGCGATTTCAATTCCAGCTGCATCTGGCGGCGCAGGTTTGCGTCGAGGGCGGAAAGCGGTTCGTCGAGCAGGAGTAACTGCGGGCGATTCACGAGCGCGCGGGCCAACGCAACTCGCTGCTGCTGGCCGCCACTGATCTTGGAAGGCTTCTTTTTGGCGTGCGCGGTCATTTTTACTTTGTCGAGCGCTTCTGAAACGCGCTGCACGATTTCTGCCGCGGGACGCCGGGCCACGCGCAATCCATAGCCGACGTTTTCTTCCACGCTCAGATGAGGGAACAAAGCATAGTTCTGGAAAACGGTATTCACCGGACGGCGATAAGGAGGTTGATGATCGATTCTTGCTCCAGCCATCCACAGCTCGCCCGAGCTGGCGGTTTCAAAGCCGGCGATGATCCGAAGGAGCGTGGTTTTTCCCGATCCGCTCTCGCCGAGAATCGAGAGGAATTCACCGGGGGCGATGTCGAGAGAAATGTCTCGCAGCACCACGTTGTGTCCGAAATTCTTGGCCACGTTCCGGATGCTGAGAAGAGGAGAACCGGAGGCCGACTCAGTCGTTGCCGGAACGGAAATGGTTGGAGAAGTCATACGGTTTCGTAATGTTTAAGTGAACTCCCACGCTTTTGCGTGTCTACCAGGCAAAGGTGCGCTCCAGCCTTGAAATGCGTGCCGTCGCCAAAGTCCGCAGCGTTCTTATTGTGCGGCTTTCACCTCATTCCAGATTTCGTTGTACTTCGCGCGGCGAGGGACGTTCTGCCAAAAATAAATGTGCGTCTGATAATTGTCGACATTGTCGAGGTGCAGCATTCTCACCTGCTCGGCATCCATGAACTGCGCTGCCTGCGGATTTGCGGGCACATAATGGGTTTTATCTGTGACCAGTTTCTGGGTTTTAGCTTCGATCATATATTCCAGAAACTTGTAAGCCAGGTCTTTGTTCTCGCTGCCGGCGGTAACCATAAGGTGATCGATCCAGCCGGTGGTGTTTTCCTCGGGGATAGTCTCGCCTACGGGAAAGTTCGCCTTCTTCAAATCGGCAGTATTAAGCGGCCATCCCATGGCAATCACGATTTCATGATTTTCGAAAAGGTTGGTCAGTTCTCCTCCGGTTGACCAGATCTTGCGAATGTTCGGCTTCAACTCCAGCAGCTTTTTCTTGACGGCATCAAGCTGCTGATCGGACAAGTTGTAAAGCTGGGAAGGGTCGGGCTTGTCGAATCCGAGGACCTGCGCCGCCATGTAGACGGTCGAGAGATCGTCCCAGACCGAAACCTTCCCTTTGTATTTCGGATCCCAAAACACGCTCCAGGAATCGGGCGGCTGAGGAAATGCCGTGGTGTCGTAAATGATGGGATTTGGTCCCCACGTGAAGGGCACGCCGAAAACTTGTCCATTGATGCGCACGAGCGGCAGGGAAGTGAGCTCCGAAGAGAGCTGGTGGTAAGTTGGAATCTTCGATAGATCGAGGGGAGCAGCCAGGCCAGCGGCCGCAATCGAACTAGCCACGTCGCTTGAGGGAGAAATCACGTCGTAGTTGCCCGCGCTGCCTCCACGCAACTTGGCCACAAGTTCGTCGCTCGATCCCATGTAGGACGCGGAAATCTTGCAATGATTTTGTTCTTCGAAAGGCTGCACGAATGAGGGATCGGCGTATCCCTCCCAGACCAGCAGATTGAGTGTCGGAGTTTTCTTTGAACACGAACCGGCGAATACCAGTGCTGCCAGGCAAATCGAAAAAAGCATTTCGCGCCGCCAGTTCATTTCTCCTCCGAGTCGTTTTCTGCTTGCATAAGTCAACGGCCGATCATTGCGCTTCAAAATGTCGGTGGCGTATTTACCCAGAGAACGCAGGTTTCGCCGCGCCCCGGATTCTTCCAGCGATGCGGGGTTGCGCTTTCGAAATAGAAACTGTCGCCCGGTTTAAGAAGATATTGTTTGCCATCGAGTGCGATTTCCAGGTCGCCGCGCAGTACGTAAATGAATTCCTCGCCTTCATGCGAATACGATTCGCCGCTACCGGCCTGCGAGGCGATGCGGAACAGATGGGGCTCCATCACGGTGTTGCCCCAAGCCAGCAGTTCCATTTGGACGCCCGCGCCCGCTGTCAGCACTTTGCGGTCGGGAGGCCGCACGCGACGACTGCTGGTACCATTCGCATCAAAGAAATCAAGGATATTGGTTTTGTAGAAGCGCGCCAGTTTGCGGAGGGTTCCGACCGAGCCGCTCATCTGCGAACGCTCCAGCGCGCTGAGAAAACCTACGGAGATGCCGATCTCCTGCGCCACCTGGGCGAGCGAGAGCTTGCGTCGCGCCCGCAACTGGCGCAAGTGCGCGCCAATCGCCCCGGCATTTCCCTCGGCGGCTGGTAGCGCCTTGCCCTCGCGTCGCAACAATTGAACAATCGCCGCGGCATTCAGCCCACGCACGCGGCGCAGAAAGCGAGCCCGCTTCAGCAGTTTCAAATCCTCCGCCGTATATAAACGATACTTGCTGGCGGTGCGAAGCGGCCGGGTCAACCCCAGGCTTTCCCACGAACGGATCACGGAAGCCGAGACGCCGACTTTCCGTGCAACATCGCCGATCTTGAGATATGCTTCAGCCCTTGTCCGGTTCATAACGGTTCAGATCAGCTCGCATTCTGGCATGGAAATTTTCCATGGCGAGCCGGTATTTTTTATTCTTGACAGTCCCCGCCCCAGTTCTCTAACCTTGCGGGATTATAGCAAGGTTGGGTGAGGATACAAGAGGTTCGTTTCATACCGGATTCATAGGGAACAATCAAAAATCTCATAGGACCGTTTGTTTGGAGGTTCCATGCAGTCTGCGCGAGTTCGCTGGAGTCTGCTATGCCCGGTTGTCTCTCTTTGTCTGCTTTTTCCAACGTTGATGGCGGCGCAGGGGGCGACGGGGCGCATTCTCGGCCGGGTCTCCGATCCCAGCGGCGCGGTGCTGAGCGGCGCAAAGGTTACGCTGACCAACCAGGCGACGGGGGTCAGCCGGGACACTCAGACCAATGAGACCGGCGACTATACGTTTGTGAACGTGCCCCCGGCGACGTATCAGGCAAGTTTTGAGCTCACCGGTTTCAAGAAAAATCTGCAGAAGAACATCACCGTTGACGTGAACCAGGTGGTGACGCTGAATTCGGTTCTGCAGATCGGCGGCACGCAGGAAGTCGTCGACGTGACTTCCGAGGCGCCGCAGGTCGACACAACCAGTACGCAGCTGGGCGCTGTAATCAATGATCGATCGGTCAATGAGCTGCCGCTGAATTCGCGCGACACCTATCAGTTCCTGCAGCTTCAGCCGGGCGTTCAGGCCCAGCTGGGAAACGGCAACGGCAGCTTGTTCTACGGCTCGCAAGACACCGGCTCGGTCTCCGTCAACGGCGGCCGTACGCGCGCCAACAATTTCAGCGTCAACGGCGG
>JASHPL010000137.1 GCA_030038125.1 Candidatus Sulfotelmatobacter sp. | reverse complement strand
GAGGGTCACGGGGAAGGCGACAATGATGGTGCCGGCGACGGATTGGTCCGGCTGAATTTTGGCTTCCGGGGAAAGTGCGGGCTGGGCGCCGATTTTGAGCGACGGAAATGCCTGATAGTAACGATCGAAATCGACGGCCGAGACCGCGTCGGCGGTTTGCTCTCCAGATGGCGTTTTGATTTTTCCCTGAAGCGAGTGGACGTAAAGAGTTTTGCTGCTCGTGTTGTGGATGGTAAAGGTGAGGGCAACCATGGTCGAGCCCTGGCCAGAGATGTCGGCAGCGGCGACATTGTCCAGCGAGCCTTTACCCTGTGGTTGCGCACGTTTGAAGAACGATGCGATCACGACAACCACGACCACTGCCGCAACGCAGATGAGCAGAATCCTTGTCGGCGGAAGATTCTTCTTGGCCGTGCCGAACTCCTCGCCAATGTTAATCGTCGGGCCAGCCGGGACCGCAGGCGTGGGTGGATTTCCAGATGGCTTGGCAGACGAAGTTGCGGGCTTCGCCCCAGGCTGTCTCGGCATAGGCGTAGAAGGTTCTGTCATAGGACTTCTCGTATCTGCAGATTTTACGCCATTGCCAACGTCTGATGTGGGCCCCGGGATGATTGAGGCTGACGTCGTGGCTTTATTTGTCGTCTGCTTGGGACGCCCGAACTGGAATTTCCGCCACGACCTTCAGATCCCGGTCACCGCTATTCCAGACCTGCTCGCGTACGGATCGAGGCATGATGACGCAACCCTGCGAAGCGCAACCGGGCGATTCGATCGAATCGCCGTGCATGAGGAAACCGTTTCGATCGAATGTCTGCGTGCCTGCGGCGGGATCGAGACGCAATACAAATGGTCCGTGCTCCGCGGTGTTGACGGGCGGCCCGACGATAGTCCAGTCGCCACGAGGAATCGGCCCGATGTTGTGCACGTTTTCCATCTCCGGATTGTTCTTGCCTGCCCTTGCTCCCGAATATCCCACAGCGATGTGCGTGCCATCCCGCTGCAGTTCGCCGGTTTTCTGGGTATAGGTCCAGGCGAATGCGTTGAGATCCTGCGCCAGCTTCTCTTTTGTGCCCACTTCCAGCCCCTCCCTTGGTGATACCGCCAGTATGGAGCTTGGAAATCCTCAGTCAAGGTTAGGGCGAACATCGACAGATCTTTTGCCTGTTGAAAAGTGTTGGGAACATTTACGGATGGGCTGAATTTAACCATGGCGTCCAGAACTGACGGATAAGAAATGGTTTCCTTCGTGAAGGTTCGTGTCCTTCGTGGTTCCCGTTTTGGTTCTGGATTCTTGAAATTGTGACGCCCACGCTGGATTTTTCTGCATGAGTCGGCCTATTTCTAAAGCCTCGTAGCGTCGTTCGCCGTCTATAGCGGCGCTCCGAGCTTAGCTCGGCTGGACGAGCGAGGGCGCCCGTCCTTACACGGTTAGAGACTCGCCGTTTGCGGCTGATCTCAACCACTCGTTCGGTGAGATCGAGACTTTCTACCAGCCGTGCTTCATGGCTTTGGCGAATTTCGCGGGAGGAAGGGTATTCAGCACATCTTCCTTCGTGAGCCAGGCGCGGCGCGCCTGCAGAATGCCGTAGCGGATTTTCGCCATGTGCGAGGTGTGGTGAGAATCGGTGTTGATGACGATTTTCACTCCCTGCTGCTTAGCCTGACGCAGGTGGACATCGTTCAGATCGAGCCGGTCAGGATACGCATTTAATTCCATGGCGACTTTGTTCTTGGCTGCGGCTGCGAGCACTGCTCCCATATCGAAGGGATAAGAATCGCGACGCAGCAGAATGCGTCCAGTGGGATGGCCGATGATGGAGGTATTGGGATTTTCGATGGCTTTGAGCAGGCGATCCGTCATTTTCGCGGATTCCTGATTGAAAACAGAGTGCACGCTGGCGATGACGAGATCCATTTGGGCGAGAACCTCGTTGGAGAGATCGAGGTCGCCGTCGGCGAGGATGTCGACTTCAATGCCGGCGAAAATCTTGATGCCGTCGATCTGCTTGTTCGTGTCGCGAATGCGCTGAATGTGTTCGAGCGCGCGCTTGTCGTCGAGACCGTTGGCGAAGGCGAGATTTTTCGAGTGATCGGTGATAGCCATGTATTTATAGCCGCGCGCCTTGGCGGCTTCGGCCATCTCTTCGATTGTGCAGCGGCCGTCGGTTTCGATGGTGTGCATGTGGACATCGCCCTGCAGATCTTCTTCCGTGATGAGCTGCGGTAGGGCGTGCTTTTCGGCGAGCTCGATTTCGCCAAGGTTCTCGCGCATCTCCGGAGGGATCCAGTCGAGCTTCAGCTTGCCATAGATTTCGTCTTCGGTCCTTCCCGCGACCGGTGTTGCGGTCTTCAGGTCGGCGAGGCTGTACTCGTTGAGCGTATAGCCCATCTTGAGGGCGCGCTGGCGCAGAGCGACGTTGTGGGCTTTCGATCCGGTGAAGTACTGCATGGCCGCGCCGAAGGATTCCGGCGGGAGCAGGCGAACATCCACTTGCATGCCGCTGCGAACATGGAAGCTGATCTTATTGTCGCCGCTGGCGATCAGGTCCATCAATGGCGGATATTGTGCAACATAGGCGATCGCCTTCTGGCGGTCCTCTTCCGCGCAGCAGGCGCTGCCGGTGACGAGAATATCGAGGTCGCCAACGGTTTCACGTCCACGGCGAAGCGAGCCGGCCGGAGTGATCTTGTCGAACCCGGCATAGTTCCTGAGATATTCGGTGAGCTTCTCGCACTCGGTTTCCGCCGCATCTATCAGAAAGCGGCCGCCGATGCGGCGGTAATCCTGGATGGCTTTCAGCAGTTTCGCTTCATGTTTTTCGCCCATACGCGGCAGAATGCGAATCTTGCCTTCGCTGGCGAGCTTTTCTACTCCATCGATATCGCAGATTTTATACGCGCTCCAGATCAGAGCGATGGTCTTCGGTCCGAGTCCCTGAATCTTGAGGAGTTGCAACATCGAGGGATGATATTTCTCCAGCAGCTCGGCTTGTACGGTGAGCCTGCCGGTTTCGAAGAGCTCCTTCAAATTCTGTAGCATGCCTTTGCCGATGCCGGGAATAGCAAGGACTTTCTTGGGTTCAGAAATAATGTCCTTGATCGCCTCTGGATGGTTCTCGATGGCTTGCGCGGCGTTGCGATAGGAACGAATGCGGAAAGAATCCTGGCCGTCGATCTCCAGCAGATCAGCGGTTTCGTAGAGAATGTTCGCGATCGCCTTGTTGTTCACATGGTAAAGATAAACAAGATTACCCAAGCACGGCTAGGGCCGACATCCGGCCGCAAAAAGTGCAGGGTGGGACGGTGCACAGAATTCCGAAGCCCGCTAGATGCGGCTGACAGCAGGCGGTGGGAGCAGTCGAAGAAGAAGAAAACTACGCAACCTTGGTAACGTTGGCGGCTTGCGGTCCTTTCTGGCCTTCGGCGATTTCGAACTCTACTTGATCGCCTTCCTGCAGGCTCTTATAACCTTCCGACGAAATCGCGCTGTAATGAACGAACACATCGGGGCCATCTGAGCGGCCGATGAACCCATATCCTTTAGCATTGTTGAACCACTTTACGGTTCCTTTCATACGTTCCACGAAACCCCCTCTTTCGCACGTCCTTCAGGGGGCCGAAGGACATGCACCCACTCGATTGGATGCATTTTGTAGCTATAAGGGTAGGCTGTCAAGCGAGTGTATACCTTAAAGTTCTGGCGAGATCGAAGAAGGGAAGAGCATTGTATAGCCGGCGGCTGGCTCGGTTTAGCGGTTTCTCTTGCTCAGAAATTTCTTGCCCCTTCGCCCTGCAACACGGGATTCGTGATCGAGCCACAGGAGCGACGAGATGGTCTTCGCGTCGCGTATCGTGCCGCGAATCACCATCCTGACCGCTGTGGCCAGAGGAACCAACCGCATGGTGATGATCTCATCCTCTTCTGGCTGCGCCTTGCCCCGGCGCAGCCCGGTCGCCAAATACACCGACATCGTTTCAGCTACGAATCCGGGACTGGCGTAGAAGTGGAGAATGCGCCGCCAGTTGCTGGCAGTGTAGCCGGTCTCCTCGAGCAGTTCGCGCTGCGCAGCTTCGAGTTCCAGTTCGCCCGGATCAATACGCCCGGCCGGCAACTCCCATAAATAATCGTTGGCCGCATGACGATACTGCCGCTCCAAAAGAACCCGAGTACTGCGGGCCGATCCGTCGACGGCCAGAACTACCACGGAACCGGAATGATGCACGACATCGCGACGAGCGCGAATGCCTCCCGGCTCTTCCACGTGATCGGTAGAAACCCAAAACACCGGGCCGTGATAAACCGTGCGGGATGAAACAATGCGGGCGCGTGGATTATTTCCGCGCTTGCGACGAGACGAGGACTTGGGCATGCAAACAATATAAAACACGAACCTCGGACTTCAGACCTTTGACATCGGTTCTTATCTTTGAAATATCTCTCCCGAGAATCATCGGTCGACCGGCAGTCCGCAGGTGCTGGCGGGGTAGCCATGACCCTGCGGTCCGAAATCTGAACTTTGAAATCTGATTTCTGATGCCTGAGGTCCGAGGTTCGAAGTCCGAGGTCTGCTATGCTGCCCGAGATGAGAAGGAAGCCAGTGATTGCCATCGTCGGAGCGGGAAATCTCGCGAGCGCTCTAGCGCCAGCGGTCAAGCGAGCTGGGTACACGATCGAGATAGTCGCGTCGCATCGGGGCTCAGTGGCGCAAACACGAGCCCGAAGGCTGGCGAAGGAGGTCGGAGCTCACGCTTCTATCGGTCTGCCGAAGGATTTGAAGGCAGGCGTGGTCTGGTTTTGCGTCCCCGATGCGGAGATCGCAAGGGCGGCAAAGACATACGCACGAGATATTGCTTGGAAAGGACGAGTCGTGCTGCATTCCAGCGGAGCTCTTACGAGCGATGAATTGGCGTCGCTACGAGGACGAGGTGCGGCTGCCGCTTCTGTGCATCCGCTTATGACGTTTGTGCGAGGATCGCGACCTTTGCTGAAAGAAGTGCCATTCGCGATCGAGGGTGATGCGGCTGCGGTGCGACTGGCGCGACAATTCGTAATCGACCTGGGTGGGCGTGCTTATTCGATTCGCAAAAATGACAAAGCTGCATATCACGCGTGGGGCACCTTCGCTTCACCGCTGTTTACGGCACTGTTAGCGACAACAGAAGAGGTAGCCGCGCTTGCCGGCGTGCGGCGGGGCGAAGCCAGGCGGAGGATGATTCCCATCCTGCGGCAGACACTCGCAAATTATGAATCCTTGGGCGCGGCAGGAGCGTTCAGCGGTCCGATTGTCCGCGGCGACATCGAAACTGTGAAGCGGCATTTGCGTGTACTCGACAGAATTCCTGTCGCACATGAGGTTTATTGCTCACTCGCACTGGCCGCCCTCCACTATCTTCCGGGCAAGAACAAGGCCGCGCTGCGAAAAGCGCTGTGACGAGAGCTGAGCAAGCCGGGATTCCTGCGCGTAGACTCCACCAAATTTGCGCGCCCAAGTTAAGGACTTGCTGTAGCGAGGAAGTCTTCCCGCTCAGTCAGTTCACGAGAGAGTCCGTATGCGAAACCAAGTTCGAACAGTGCCATGAGGTTGAGCAGACCCCAGTGATACCAAAGCAGAACGTACAAGGGCGAGAGAAAAAACAGCAGAATTGGGAGCAGGCACCAGACCTTGAACATGATGTCTCTTGCCAATCCTTCCGCCGCGTTCAGTGTGACGACAATAGGAAGCATGAGGATGCTGAAGTCATAGATGAATTCGTGATAGCTCATCAGACTGGCGGCAACGAGAGCGATGCAAAATGGGACGTCCGACAGCGGGCCGTCCCCGCCTGGGACTGACGCCCATTTGCTGGCCGCCCAAATCGCCAGCAGCAGGGAAGCCAATACAGTGAGCACAACCAAGAGTGCCGGAGAAAGCAGACTTCTGCCAAAGTACTCGACAAGGCCTCGCAGGTTGGGGATGTACTGCGCCGGGATCACCAGCGCAGATCGCGAGTGCTCCAGCGACCAGATGTAGCGCGGGTACGCGAGCGCGCCCCGCCAGCCGACTACCAGGATGGATAGAGCCGCCGCCCCAGCCATGGATAGAGCAAATCCTCCGAGAAAGGTCCATTTCCGGCGAAGGGCCAGAATGAACACAAATGGCAGCACCAAGTGGGGCCGAACAAGCCCGAGTCCGAGCCAGGCGCCAGCCGATAACTCGGCGTTGCGACGCAGCGCCCTGAAACTACAGATGTAGGCCAAGAGGACGAAGAGCGTATCCTGCCCTTCCAGCATGGTGAGGAAAATCGGAAAGAATGACAACAGCCCAATCAGCCAAAGCGCGGGATTAAATTCGCGAAACAAGGGAAAGGTCTTTCTGAAAAGCAGGACGCAAACCAGCAGAAGCAGAAGATTGATCGCGCCCCAGACAGCGTAGGCACCTACGAACGAGAACGAGCCCAGTGGAGCGAACAGGAGAATCTCGAATGGAGGGTGCATGTAAGGCTTGACTTGGCGGGGTGTCCAGTTCGGTGCAGCGACTTGTCGCTGGATCGTTGCTTCCGTAGCTTCATCGTAAAGATTGGCGGGCTCGCTGGAATGGAAGATTCGCGCCTCGGTGTAGTAGATAAGGAAATCCGGACGAGCCTCAGCGACCTGTCCTCTCACCAGCCAGCATATTGCAATGTGAGTCGAGAGCATGCCCCCGAGAAAGAGGGCGGCAAGAATCCGGGACCGTTTTGGAATCATCGCTTGGAAGAATTACGACGTAAACAAATGCCCCAGCTTTTCTCTTTTCGTCTTCAAATACTCTTCTGCGTGCGGGCTGGGCGTAACTTCGCAAGGAACGCGTTCGACGACGAGAACACCGGCTTTTTCGAGCGCTTCGACTTTGTCGGGATTATTCGAGAGCAGCCGCACCCTCGTGACACCCAGCGCCTTCAGAATTTCGGCAGGCAAAGTGAAATCGCGCTGATCGGCTTTGAAACCAAGGCGTTCGTTGGCCTCGACTGTGTCGAGTCCCGCATCCTGCAATTCGTAAGCCTGAAGCTTGGCCATCAATCCGATGCCGCGTCCTTCCTGCTGCTCGTAGATCAGAATGCCCGCGCCTTCCTCCGCGATCATTGATAACGAGAGTTCAAGCTGCTGACGGCAATCGCAGCGCAAGGAATGGAATACGTCTCCTGTCAGACACTGCGAATGAACGCGCACCAGCGGCGGAGCGGATTTGATATCTCCCATGACGATGGCAACAGCCTCTTCCACGCGATGGGTTCCATCGTTACCGGCATGCTCGGAAATGGTTTGACGAAATCCATAGATGCGGAAGTGGCCCCAGCGGGTGGGGAAATCGGCGGACGCGACTTGCTGGATTGCGCTCTCACTCACGCTTCAATTATAGCGACTAGAGACGTTCCAAGCCGGATCGGGAAGAGGCTGATCAAAAGAAAAGAGCCGCCGAAACGCGACGGCCCTTATAGTGACTTTCTGCAAGCTAGATTACGTCACGCAAAGTCCTGGTCTCAAGAACGACAGTATCGTTGCTCGCCTGACCAATGGCATAAAGAAGCGTGGCGGATTGCGAGTCCAGGAAAAGCTGGGCCTGGGTCGCGAGAGTGGTCGTGCCTTGGTTGATTTCAACCGAGTAGACACCGGCAGGCAGGTTGACATCGAGCAGCCCACTCCGGTTGACCGAATACGTGTACAGCTTTTTCGTCTCGGTGTTCTGCAGGATGACCTGCACCGCAGGCGAGTTTGCCGCTTGCGCAAACAAGAGCCGCGCGCTGTTAGCGGTAACGGGAGACAGGTCATTGGTGAATGTTAGCAGCGTGGGTACCCCATCTGCATTGAGTGCGATCACAGCCGACATATCTTTCTCGGCTTCGATTGTGACCGTGCGATCAATCAGCGGTGAGTTGCTGCAAGGAGCCAACGAGTTAGCGATGCTGACTTTTACGTTATAGCTACCGGGCTCGAAGGTAAGCGGGCCTTGTATGTTGCCGAAGGGCAAGCCATGAACGTAGCAAACCTCATCGTTCAACAAAACGTCGACTGGAAATGCAGGGTCAGTGTGAACCGCATAGTTTCGTCCAGCAATTCCTTGGACGATATACATGGACGATGCAAAGCTGGCGGTGCTCAACAAGGCGAAGAGCACGCTTAAAGCAAAAGCGAGGCGAATGCAATTCTTCATAATCTCTTCTCCATAGAGGTGTGGAGCTGGCTATGGCCAGACAGCCAGCGTTCCTGGTGAATGAGCGCCGCTCAACGGACTTGGCGAATTTCTGTGAGAGCCTTCCGCTCTCGTCTTTTCTGAACCCCGGGGTGCAAGGCAAGTTCCGATGATCTGTAAAAATTCACATCGAACTGTATGAGAGTTGCAACTTACTTCAGCGTTGCGCGGAGGAATACGTTGCGCCGCTTGGTCTCCGCAGGAAAGGCGCAGTCATCCGCGAGCTTTGAACGGGAAGATGGCGTCTTGCTTGGACGCGATGGGAGTACCGTTGCGGGTGGCAGGATGAAAGCGCCAATTATCCAGCGCCGCGAGACACTTATTGTCGATATCCGGACCGAGGCTGTTCAATACCGTTTTTTTGACGATTTCGCCGCGCTCATCGATGGTGATTTCGATGACCTCATTTCCGGCTGCGAGCGGCAATTGCCACGGATAGACCACCGGATCGGAAGTCTCGACGGGCAGCGCGGGCATGAGTTCCTCACCGTAGAGTTGGCCGCGAGTCAGCGTGCCGTAGGGAAGACCAGCTTGAATTCCGTGACCCTCGGCCGAAAGCGTCTGATTCGCGGAGGCATCTTGTTTTTCTGTAGCCGCTGGCGGAGTTGACGGCCTGAATTGCGCGACCTGTGAAGGATTCCAGGTCAGTTCATGATGTCCGAAGCGCTGATGGCGGTACCGCTCGGTCGCGGTGTCTGCGGAAGTGTGAGTGCTTCGATCGGGAGATTTGTTAGCCCAATAAAGGCGCGTGATGGAAGTTCCATTTCGACCAAGCGCGACCGAGACAGGATTCAGCAGAATGGGCTCGGGCTCGTGCAGCAACCACACCAATGCTACGCCGTGCAGCGCGATCGAACTCACCAGCAGCCATTGCTGCCGGCGAGCGGTTGCCGAAATCAATTGGGCAAACAAGTCGGACCCTGTTCAGGCGGAGGATCGTGGCTGAACTATTTAGACGTGACCGCGCACTCTTCGTCAACCTGATTCTGTTTAGCGGCAGCATGGTTTGGATTGCCAGACCTGCTCTCGTGGCACAAATCTGGCCAAGAACCGCGGCGACATTGGTCGCGCAGTGGTAACGCTGATAAAATATCTGAGCCAATTCATTGGCCCCGTGGGGCTATAGCTCAGCTGGGAGAGCGCATCGTTCGCAACGATGAGGTCGTCGGTTCGATCCCGACTAGCTCCACCATCGTTTCAAGCACTTGCGGAATCTGCTCGGGCTGTGGTCCTCGTTTTGTGTCGTTGTTTGTGTCGTAACCCTTCGTTTCCACCCCCGAATTATCCGCTTGTGACACCTCGGCCCTGGTGCGACTGGGAGCGCGTCTGCAAAGGGCATCTAGTGCGCTTCTCTTCGCTTCTAGGCGCACGTGCGAGTAATGGGCCAGCATCTTGGACGAGACGTGACCGGCAATGCTCATAATCGTGGAATCGCTGGTTTGCGACTCGGCAAGCTCGGTAATAGCGTGGTGGCGTAGGTCGTGGAACCTTAGCCCCATGATCGGGCTTTTCACGTCCCTGATATCTGCTCCGCAGTGTTCATCGATCTGCCCCAATCTTGCCCATGCATCAAAACCTTGTCCCGCTTGGCCGTGGCAAATGCTCAGAAAAGCAAAAACAGAAGCGACGACGAACTTGCAGGAAGCCATGGAACCCTCCCTCGTCTGCCGCCAGCGTACCATGCGGCGAATGGCGTAACATCGCGATTGCACGCAAAATGCCCGGAAGCGGGCGAACAAACAGCGCAAAGTTGTGAGAACGCTGTTTTCGTAAATTGAGGCGCGAAAGAGCATGATAGCTTCTGCGATCTTGGCTATACTCCGGCAGGGGAGGGTTGGAAATGTCACGCACTCTTTTAGTGTTGTTTCTCGTTCTGCCTTCGGTCGTCGCTACCGCCCAGAGCGCCGGTGAACTCAAAGCTCGCTACGGCGATCCCGACGTGGAGCGCTTCCTTGCACGCCCGGGAATCACCTTGATGGTTAGATATGCTGACGATCGAAGTGCATGTGAGATGCTGATTGCGCCAATGCGGTCGATAATTCCACGCAATGAAGCGGGCACATACATGCGCCCAGAGGTGGTGACGGAGATCATTGATGAAGTATTGCCAGAGGCTAATCGTGGCAACTTGCTGCGCAGCTTGGTCACTAAGTCTGGATGTAATGATTTCGAAACCAAAGAATACGAGAACGTAACCATTAACCGATTCAGACACGAGTGCGATCCGCCTAATCCCGAAATCGAAGGGGAGGCGAGTGTTACGTGGAAGAACTCCTCGTGCGCGGTGCCTTCGGGCAAACTTTCCGACACTGCAAGACCTTAACTGGAGTAACATCGCGTTTACACTCAGATCCATCGATCTCTGTTTTCAACCAGTATCGAGAAGTCTACAATTCGCTGGTGCAATTCAAGTCTAGATCTGCGGCAATTGCGGCCACGGCAATTGTTGGCGGCTGGGTCGTTTCTGCAAGCATCATAGGCGCACGTTTTGGGTTTCATTCCACCGCAGGTATTTGGACAGCATTTATTGGGATGCCGGGCGTCGCAGTTGCCTCGTGGATTCGAGGTTGGACAGAGCCAAGCACTTTAGCGAGCGTTGTCGCGTATGCAGCGCTGGTGGCTACGAACTGGCTATTCTGGCTCGGCGTAGCGACATGTATAGTCGCTATCAGGCGCAGGCTGCGAGGCTGATTGTCGAAAAATCCGGGTTACACTCATCATCAGGTCGATGAGCGAGATCCTCTGCTCTCATAGGCCGACACAATGATCGTCATCCAGTCTCCGAGACTACAGCTCAGCCAGTTCCAGATGATGGATGCTCCGGAGGTTTTTGGATGCATCACGCCCGCCATCGCGAGATTTATGCGATGGGAGCCGCCATCGTGGAGCGAGTACGTGACCCGATGCGAGAAGAGAGTGCAGGCCCCAGAACCGAACACGTTTTCTTTCGTCATCCGGCGACTCGACAACCGGGAATGCCTTGGCATGGCAGGCTTGGAAGACGCGGATTCTGTTTCGCCCGAAATCGGCCTTTGGCTCAAGGAAAGCGCGCACGGGCAGGGTTTTGGCCGGGGAGTCGTGGCCTCACTTGTCAATTGGGGGCACGCAACTCTTGGCAAGGAAAGTTTCATCTATCCGGTGGCCATACAAAATACCGCCAGCAGGCGCATTGCTGAGAATCTTCACGGCGAGATCACAGGCAACCGCACGAATCCAAAATATGACTCCGTCGTTTACAGGATTCCCTTCTACGAATCGCCCTGACGCGGGCAATCGGTTGGCGAGAAATCGCGATTAAACTCAAAATCCGCGCCACTGAAAAATCATTTGGCGGTGGAGACAAACTCAGTGCTGCAAAAAAATTCTCTCGCTCGATTTTTTCTCCCGCTCAACCCTTGCGCCCTCGCGCCGGGAGGAGGTAGGGTCGGACAATGTGATGCCCGGGCCTATCCCTGAAGGCTCGCTTGTAACTTTTGTGCCCTGGCGTTGTGTCGTGACTTGTGTCGTAACTGGCCCATCCCTGCCCGTGTCCCATGCGTTCCCGGTGTATCGCTCGCGCACAGGTACAGCCCAGTGAACATGAGCGAAACCCGCATGAACACTGCCCATTCGGCTCATTCGGGCTTTTTCGGTGTCGCGTCCTCTCGGTCAGAGTTAGGAATTCGCAACGATGAGGTCGTCGGTTCGATCCCGACTAGCTCCACCATGTTTCAATCACTTACAAAACCCGCCAAGTGAGTTTGTCCCACTGTTGTCCCACTGTTTTCCCAATCAGGTTCGCCGGGAGAGTTGCCTCAACAGTTTTTCTGGCAGTTGCCGAGTCGGTTGCACGTGCATTGAGCGTGCATCGACCGGCTCCTACAAATGTACGCGTGCTGCGGTAAGGACAGCGTCCGCCGCGAATTTTTCTCAGAGATGGGTAACTTTCCCCCAAAAAAACGGTAAAGGCAGGTACAGAGCGTGAGGGATCCCAGACTGCTTGTGCAACACCAGGCTTTCCTGGACCGCGAATTTTCGCAGCAAAAGAATTTTCGGCAGGCTTTCTTTCGTTCGCGGAGTAGGTTGCTTGAACTTGTTGCCGTGCGGTGGAGGATGAAAGTCCCGAGGAACACACATGAAACAAGAAATCGAGAAAAAGACCACACGACTGGAGGCCGCCAAGGTGCAGTTCGCGGTCGATCGCGCAGTGCTCGAATTGCGATCGGACCCGCCGAGGCCGGCGAGCTACAGCGAACCAGACCACGCAATCGTCGTGCGGAAGGAACTGGACCGGACTCTGGAGAACAATCAGTCTCGCAGGACTCGCGCGGGATCTGTCCGGCTTGCCCGCCATGCGGGCAAAACACACGCCGAGATCGCAATAACGGTCATCACAACTAGCGCCGATGCGAATACCACAGGATCGTCCGGGCTCACGTGATAGAGAAGCTGTCCAAGCAATCTGGTTAGAAACAGCGCGGCCACAGCGCCGAAAAGGACCCCCCCTGTGGTCAATCGCAGCCCCCGTAATACGACGAGACGAAGCAGATTAGCGGCGTCAGCGCCCAGGGCCATGCGAAGGCCCAATTCGCGCGTGCTTTGTGCGACCGAGTAAGACATCAGTCCATAGAGTCCGACAGCGGAGAGCAGCAACGCCAGTCCTCCCAACGTCGAAATCAGGGTGGCCGCAACCAGTTGAGGTGAGGCGGCGCGATTCACCTGTTCTTGTAGCGTTATCGTGTCATACATGGCAAGATTTGGGTCTAACGCCTGCACTTCGCGGAGCACCGCGGCCAGTGTGCTCTGCAGCGATTCTGTGGTGCGGATGTTCAAATCCGGCTCAATAACGAAATCCTGCCGGAGCGGAACATAGAAGAGAGGTTTGGGAATCTCGCCCATGCTTTCATATTTCGAGTCGGCGGCCACACCTACGACTCGCGCCCAGCCTGCTTTAACTTTAAGTCTACGTCCGACCGGGTCCTCGCCTTTCCAGTAGCGCAGCATCATGGTTCGATTCACGATCGCAACCAGCGGCGCGTTTTCGTCATCGCTTCGCAGAAATTCACGGCCGGAGAGAAGAGGGATCTTCAAAGTCGCAAGATATCCCGCGCCGACCTGGTTGTACTCAACTTCGGGTTGTTCGTTAGGTAAGGACTGATATCCGTCAACAGCGACCGGCGAAGACGGATAGTTTTCGTACCCCAGCGGTGTCACTGCTGCAAACGCGGCAGACTCGACGCCGGGCAATCCACTGAGGCGATCGATGAGTTCAGTCTGAAATGTCTTGGCTCGCGGCACATCATAGCCTGAGGCCACCAGCGCGACTCCCGTGACTGCCACGCTCGTGGTCGAAAAGCCTGGGCTGGTAGTTCGAATTCGCTGCAGGCTCTCCAGTAACAACGCCGCGCCGACCAGCAAAATAAAACTCAGGCACACCTGAACCATGACCAATCCCGATCGAATCCAACCTCTTGACCGGGCCGCCACAACACTTCCAGACTCGGCCTTCAATGGGCCAGCCAGGTCCAGGTGGCGCGTCTGCGACGCCGGAACTAAACCAATGACGAGCGTAACCAGCAGGCAAATGCCGGCGCTCATCGCCATCACGCGTAGGTCGATCGCTCCCGGCAGATACAGTGCTCTTCCCTCGGGTAGCAATTTGACCAGCAGGTGACGGCACCAGAACGCGATCAAGAATCCTCCGGCTGTTCCCAGCGCGGCGAGGATGAGGCCTTCGGTAAGGAGCTGTTTCAATAGACGGCCACGGCTGGCCCCAATGGCGAGCCGCACGCTCATTTCACGGCCTCGCACAAACGACCGTACTAGCAGCAGATTGGTCACGTTGGCGCACGCGATGAGCAAAACAAACGCTACCACGACCACCATGATTTCCAGCGTCGGTCCGATGATGCGGGCTTGGTTGAACGGCGTTTGCCACAACGGCCATATGCTAATGCCGCGCCCGCGATTGGTGGCCGGGTAACTCGCCTGCAGGCGTTCGGCTATGGCAGAAATTTGTTGTTGCGCCGGTGCGCGAGCGACGCCGGGCTTCAGGCGCACGTAGGATTCGATCCAGCGCGCGCCGCGGTCTTCAAGCTTGTAGCCTCCGCCCTCGAACGTTTCCGCCATCGAGGCGGGGACCCAGAACTGCATCGCCCGGCCAACGAACGTCCCATAGAATCCCTCAGGCGCGACGCCGATAATCGTGTGCGGCACATTATTCAAGCGCTGTGTCTTGCCGACGATTTGGGAGTCGCCTTTGAAGCGGTTGCGCCACATCTGGTAACTGACAACGACAACGGGATGGGAATCATTGCCTACGTCCTCGCCGGTTTCGAAGCCGCGCCCGAGAAGCGGATGAACTCCGAGAGCGTCGAAATAGTTGGCTGAGACGAGGCTGCCGGTCGTGACTTCGGCGTGGTCTCCAATATTGAGAGTGCTGTCGGTAATGGTGGTGACGAAAGCGTCTTTGCAGAGCGTGCATTCACGACGCAGATCGAGGAAGTCCGGCCAGGAAAGCCCGTCGATTCTCTTGCCCGGCACCGTCCCGGCAACTGCGAACAGCTGCTCCTGATGAGAAACCATCGGGTACGGACGGAACAAGACACCTTCGACCCAGCTGAACACTGCTGCGTTCGCCCCAACGCCCAAGGCGAGGCACAGAATTGCGAGAGCCGAAAACCCAGGGCTGCGGCGTAATTGCCGAAATCCGTAGCCCAAGTCTTGAACAAAGTCTTGTACGACGCTTTTCCCTCGGGCATCGCGGCACTGCTGTTCGATCTGCGTAAGCCCACCCAGGGCAAGCATGGAGGAGCGGCGCGCCTCTTCAGCGGACATCCCCTTCCCAATGTTTTCCGCAATTTGCTGTTCCAGATGTTCACTCAGCTCTTCCTTCATTTCTTGATCCACCTGGTTGGAATGGAACAACGAACGCAGGCGCAATGGAAGACAATATAGCCACTGTTCGAGGTTCATGTTTAGGCCTCTCTCAGCCGGACGATCCCGGAAATAGCAGCTGACACGCGGTTCCAATTCGCTGTTTCCTTTTCGAGCTGCTTGCGGCCAAGTGGCGTCAGTGAATAAAACCTGGATCGCCGATTGTTGTCACTCGATTTCCACTCCGCCCGAATCCATCCGTGATGTTCGAGCTTGTGCAAGGCCGGATAGAGGGAGCCATCGCTGACGCCGAGGACATCGCTCGAAATCTGCTTCAAGCGCTGGCTGATGGTCCATCCATTCATGGGTTGCAAGGCCAGTATTTTAAGGATCAGCATGTCCAGTGTGCCCTGGACGAGGTCGGGGGGCTTGCTCACGAAGAACTCCTCTCGGTTACCGAGTTAGACTACCGCGGCTCCGCTCGGTTAGCAAGAGATCACGAAAAAGTCAGGATTATTTATGGATCGTCGGCTGCTCCAAAACCGGCTTAGTTGTCGGAACATCTCGATGCTCATCATCCCGCAAAAAAGCGAATAGACGGCGCAAGCCGTGAGAACATCACTTGGTTGGATCAGCTATCGCGTGCACTCGTGAGAGCACATTGTGACGTGACCAAACCTGTCCTGCTGGCATTCTCACTTCTCTGCGCTGGAAATGCCCTCGCGCAAGAGTCGAGAAGGAGCCTGCTGACATTGTGGAGCTAGGGCCGGAGTGGGTTCATGCGACAACATACAGCGGGACCAGGAACTCCATCAGTGGCGAAGCCGTGCTGGATTTTATGTTCTGGCCATTTGCAAAACGCAGGTTCGGTTGGTACCTCGAACCGGCCAATGAATACAACTTTGGGCGAGAGCATGAGCAATCGGTTGGCATCGATGGCGGTCTGCTGATCTCGATGCCATGAACCGTTGTCAAGTCGGGTCAGCACGTGATTCGCCCTATCAGATCGACAACGAATGAGGTTTCCGAGTCGAGGAAAACAGACCGTCCATTCCCGTTGCCGTTTCTGAACTGGGGTCTAATGTTTCCTCTAGCGATCTGGCGCACTTTTTACTCAGTTCCTCGGAAGGTAATTCTTCTGAGAGTAGCGAGGCGACGATGCGGAGGCTCTCGATTTCGTGGCGAACACGAGCAAGGTCTGTTTCTTTCTGTTGCAGAACTTCGTAAGCATTCTTCATCGGCTCTCCTTTGGAGGGTGTACCATCGTGGTCCTTCCGGTTCGTGAAGGCTCCGCATTCAATCTTGGCTCCACAGAAGAATAGGGGTACTGGGTCAGAAGCTCAACGGGCCAGAAGTACAAGAATCGAATCGCGTCCCTAACATCCAGGCGGCAACGAAAAGCCTTGAAAACTCACTGCAACATCGCCAGCGGCGAGAATCCTTAAGGCTGCGCGTAAAGCTGAGCCGTGGAGCGGGCAATACCGAGCTTGTTAGCGATAGTGCTCCAGCTCAGTCCTTCCGGCCGCAGTCGACGGGCAACGTCTGCCGATACATTCGCACGTGGCCGTCCCAGGATCTTTCCCTTCCCCCGAGTTTGTTCCAGACCAGCACGCGTGCGTTCTGATAGCCGGATATGCTCCTGTCGCGCGACGGTGGCCAGTATAGAGATCACGGCCTCACGAAAGCTTCCGGTCGAGTCGAGGTATTGTTCAGGTAAGCTTCGCCACAAAAAGAACGGGCGAGAAGAAAAAAACCGAGCGCAATGATCGCATCATCGCGGTTGAGAAGGATGCGCACAGTTGGGTGGACATAAAGACGATGAATGATCTTGGAAAGGAATTTTGTGAAGAACGGGAAGAGTTCTTTGTGAACTATCACAAGCTTTCTGGGCAAGAGTACCGGGTACTGGGAGTTAGGGGGCAGGATCAGGCACGAAAGCTGGTGAAATCAGGGATGCGATGATCCAAATTGTCAGCCCTTTTTGGTTGGAAGTAGATCACGACATCTGGCAAACACAGCTTTTCAGCGAAAGACACCGAGCATACCGTAGAGTGCTATCACCGAGCCACTGTCCGACGCCGCGCAGTGATTCGACGTAATCGCACACGATCTTCGTTGCGCCTAGCGGCTTGCCGTACATCTGGACGACGGCTACAGAGTCACAACTCGCTTTGGGGATGGGGGTTTGTAGTGTCGGCCAAGACTCGTCCGGTCAAACCATGTATTCCGTACGGATGGCGACCTACGAGTCCGCCTGGAATAGCTTCCTCCGAATCTTCTGGGAGTAAATCATGGGTGCTGAACAGAGCAATGACAGTCAAAACCTCTGGCGAGCCATTTTTAGTGAGATGACGTGCCTGGTGATGTAGGTACTTTGTGCTGCGAACGAGCAATGAATGCATTTATCTCGCTCACCACCTCGTCTGCCTTGCTTTGAAAAAGGTAGTGATCGGCATTGGCAATGCGGACAATTCGGACATGAGGAACCTGAATCTCGAAGGCTTCAGCCTGATCCTCCATCGTGCGTCTGAAGGCGGGTGAGTGAGGAACGTTAAAGATCACCAGCACGGGAGGACTGATCTCAGTGAACTTCTGCTGTCCATCAAGAAGTGCGACGCTGACGGGATTGTCTATGGAATGAGGAGGGGAAACTTGGGATAAATCCTCATGCCTCTGTTGGAGCTCGCGCTCGACCTGACGAACGTCGCTCAGGAGTTCATCCACCTGCTTCGGATCCCTTGGAAGCGTGCCGAGATGGAAGTCTTCTAACTTATTACGCAAGCTTATACAGTCCAGAACAAGGTCTCCATGAGCTTTATCGTAAAGAGCATAGGCATATCCAGCATCAATGTAGATCAAAGCAAACACTCTATCCGCGTGACTATTTGCTACTGCGCTCAACACTTCGCCCGCGACAGAGTGTCCGGCCAGAATTGGACGATTGAGCTTCAGGGTGTCAATAACCGAGACAACGTCGTCCCCAAGTCGATCCGCAGAATAGTTCGCACGCTCAGGAGGCAGAGCGCTCGACGCCCCAAAGCCACGCGGTGTGATTCCTAACACGTGATATGAGGGCGTGAGCTTTAGGGCAAAGTTGTCGAACACGTGCGCCGTGTCACCGAGACCCGGCAAAAGGATGAGCGGCTGTCCGCTGCCTCCCCAGTCGAGAACTTCCACCTTAACGCCTTTGTCTACACTGACAAATTGAATCTTATGGGGAGTCGAATCGATTTGTGCATGACCTTTCACGGCAAAATAGAGGCAGACCACCGACACCGCGCGGGGCACGGCTTTCGGATGATCGAAAGCTGAAGGGGGTCACAAGGTCCGAAATGCAATGTGCTCCAGGGTCGCGGTTGTAGCGAAAGCGTAGAAGGAAATTCCCGACGCTTTCCGGAATTCGTCAAATGCTCGCAACTCGTGGTCGCGATGATTGAACTCGTCAAAATAAAGAAAGTCTCCGGTCCGGACGAATGGCCGAATGTGCTCGAGCACAAACGCAGTCGAAGAGTATAGGTCAGCATCGAGATTGACAATCAGCACATCGTGCGCCGGGGCCTCGTATATCGGCAACGTCTGCTCAAACCAGCCCTTGAAAAACTTTACGCGCGGGTCATCAACTTCCGGAAGCTGGCCGTGGGTCGAAAAAAATCCGTGATCGTAACCGGGGCCGGTCCACGACTCCGGCAAGCCTTCGAAGCTGTCAAAACCGTGCAGGTGACTTTCGGGATTGCGGAGAAGCTTTGACCAATAGCGGATGGTCCTGCCTTCAAATACGCCGAATTCCAGATACAGCACCTTCTGGTTTCCGACTTCGGCTGCGATGCGATCAAATACCTGCTCTGGCCTAGCCGTCTTGTAGCGCGGCTTCATGCGATTTTCAGCCATCCAGCGGCCAACGGCGAGATAGTTGATGACGGCATTCATTTGCCGGATGGCCGATGGTGGAACGCAGCGGCCGATGGTAGCGAGAGCGCGCTTGGTCTGGTTTACCAGCATGGGACGGAAATCCTAGAATGCATTTTACTTGACTTGACAACGTGTGTGTGTGGTAGCGGTCACGCAGCTCTGGCCGAATCTCCCCCCAAATCCTGCCCGAAGCAGCGAACCCTTCAGGCTAAAACGAAGGCCGATATGTCCCAGCCACGAACTACCCTGGCTAACCTCTACGAAGAATTCCGTGCCATTGATGTCTTGGACCGGATCCATGATTACTCCACCGATACAGATCCAGCCAACAACCGTCTGTCTGCAATTCGTCAGGCAAGGCGGAACCAAATAATGAGCGAGATCGAGAAAGCTAACGGCACACAATCCTGAACGCTGGAAGCCTGCCAGGTTTGCGGTAGCCGCAACGCCCATGATTACTCCCCTCGGTTGCACCCTGATTGAGCCGCGTGCACGATGAACGAACTTATTGGACGGCCGTATCAATCAATACTAAAGCACTAGACATTGGACGTGGGGTAGTGCATGATTATTCAACCTAATTTGCCTGGGCTGCCGTCCGATATCCTCTGAGGTGTGCAAGATGAAGAAGAAGACTACGGCTCCCATTCCTTTCGCTGGTTCCCAGCTGGACCAAGCGCGGCACGTCTGCGCTTTCTTCAACAACACCGATGAGGAGTATCAGGTTCTGCTCCCATTTATAAGAGATGGATTCCAGTGTGGCCATAAGGCGATTCACGTTGTTAATCCGGATCATCGCCAGGACCACCTCCAACGCCTGGGTTCCGTAGGAATCGACGCGGCTGCCGCGGAGCAGAGCGGACAACTTGAGCTTCGCATCAACACTGATGTCTACCTTCCCGATGGCCGCTTCGACCCAGAGCGCATGATCTCAGTATTCGAGCAGTTAGCCAGCGGCAACGCCAGCGGGAAATATCCGCTGAGTCGCATTTGTTGTCGCATGGACTGGACGGTTGCAGATCAATCCCATGTCGACGATGTCATTGAGTTCGAGTCGCGCGTGAATGATGTTTGGAGTCGTCACGAAGACGCGGTGATCTGCACCTATCATCTCGGCAAATTTCGTGGCGACGAAGTGATTGACATAATGCGAACCCACCCGATGGTGATCATCGGCGGCATCCTGCAACGAAATCCTTTCTTTGTCCCGCCAGACGAATTCCTGAGTGAATTCCGCCAACGCCGTTCTCGTCGGAACGCACCTGCGGCGGCCTGAAATGGAAGAGCAAGCCCAAGATCCGGCGCTGGAGGTCAAGCGCCTTCAGCGGTGCATTAACGATCTTGTCAGCCTGCTCGCTCTTCCAGCTATCTGGATTGGTGGCGATCCATCGCACGTTCTCCACACCCTACTCGATGCCCTGATGCGCATGCTCAGCCTGGACCTCGTCTGTGTGCGGCTAACAGATCCAGCCGGCGGGTCGCCGGTCGAGATCGTGCGGATTGCGCAAGCGCAAGGGCCGATGCCGCCGCCGCACGAAGTCTTTGAAGCGCTCAGCCATTCATTGAAAGATAACTCAAGGAAATGGTCTCCTTTGCTTCGGAGCCTTATGGGAGAGGGAGACGTTTCGATCATGTCTGCGCCACTTGGGCTGCAGGGCGAGTTCGGCGTAATTCTCGCGGCGGCTCAGAGAGCTGATTTCCCGCAGCAAACCGAGACACTTCTCCTGAACGTAGCGGCGAATCAGGCATTCATTGGGCTACAGGAGGCACGGCTCCGGAACCGACAGAAGCGTATCTCCGACGAACTCGATCAGAGGGTCGCACAACGAACTGCCGAACTTGGCGCGGCGAACGCAGAGCTGCAACTCCAGGTTGGACTGCTGCAGGATCTGCCTGTATCCGCCTGGACGCTCAAGCCTGACGGGACACCGGATTTCGTGAATCGAGTTTGGCTTGAATTCTCAGGTCAGACCCTTGATTTCGTCCGATCGCATCCCGAGGCCTGGATGACTGCGATCCACCCTGACGATCGCGAGGCAGCATTGAGGGCCTTTTGGAACGGAGTGCGTGCGGGAAAGGAATTTGCGTTCGAAACCCGGTCCCTTCGGGCTCGGGACGGATCATATCGCTGGCACCTACAACAAGCGGTGGCCTTGCGCGATGCAGAAGGGAACGTCCTCAAATTTGTCGGTACGACGACCGACATTGACGACCAGAAACGTGCCGAAGAAGCCCTCCGTGCGCGCGAACTTAACTTACGTCGCGTTATCGATGCGATTCCGACGCTTGCGTGGTGCAATCTCCCCGACGGACCCAATGAATTCCTCAATAAAGGCTGGCACGAATACACGGGTCTCTCTCCTGAAGAGTCGCACGGTTGGGGCTGGCAG
>JASHPL010000136.1 GCA_030038125.1 Candidatus Sulfotelmatobacter sp. | reverse complement strand
CGGGACGATCTGGTGCACTACACCACGCACACGGTCCTGCATAACCTGACTGAAGGGATGTTCCTGGTGGTAATCATCCTCTTCATTTTTCTCGGCAACGTCCGCGGCGCAATTATCGTCTCGCTGACCATTCCATTTTCCTTGCTCTTCGCCTCCATCTGCCTTGACCTGCGACACATTTCGGCAAACTTGCTGTCGTTGGGCGCCTTGGACTTTGGGATGGTTGTGGATGGGGCGGTCGTGATGATCGAAAACATCGTGCGGCATCTGAACCGGCCGGAGGAAGAGCCACGCACTCTGTTTGAGCGAATCCGAACCGCCGCACATGAAGTACAACGCCCTGTTTTCTATGCCATTGCCATCATCATTACCGCCTATCTTCCGATCTTTACGCTGCAGCGAGTCGAAGGAAAGCTCTTCAAGCCGATGGCGTGGACCGTGGCTTTCGCGCTGTTGGGGGCTCTGATTTTCTCGATGTTGGTCGCGCCCGCGCTGGCGAGCCTTTTGTTTCAGAAAGGCGTCAGGCAGTGGCAAAATCCGGTGATGCGATGGTTGACCGTTCGTTATCGGCAAGATGTTCGCTGGGCGATTCGCAATCGTTGGATCACAGTCGGAGTCTCCGTTGTCCTGTTCCTGCTGGCGATTTACCTGGCGTTTGGGGGAGTGATCGGGTCGGAATTCCTGCCACACCTGGATGAGGGCGCGATTTGGGTGCGAGGAACGCTGGCGCCCAGCACTGGACCCACCGAAGGACTACAGGTTGTGGATCGGGCCCGCGAAGTCCTGGCTTCATTCCCCGAGGTTCCTCAGGTGGTCTCGCAGGTCGGGCGGCCAGACGACGGCACCGACTCCACAGGCTTCTTCAACACGGAATACTTCGTGGACCTGCTACCAAAAGAAAAGTGGCGTCCCGTGTTCCATCAAGACAAAGAACGGCTGATCGCGGCCATGGATCGTGAACTGGAGAAGATTCCAGGGGTGATTTGGAACTTTTCGCAACCGATTTCCGACAACGTGGAAGAAGCCGTCAGCGGGGTGAAAGGTCAGCTGGCGGTGAAGATTTATGGGGACGATTTGCGAACCCTTGAAGCGAAAGCTGACGAGATTGTGGCGGTGATGCGAAATATTCGAGGTATAGAGGATCTTGGCGTGTTTCGGGTTGTCGGCCAGCCCAACCTCAACTTTACCGTCGACCGCGATCAGGCAGCGCGGTATGGGATCAACGTTTCCGATGTGCAGGACGCAATTCAGACTGCGGTTGGCGGTAACGCTCTCACCCAGGTATTGATTGGAGAGCAGCGCTACGACCTGGTTCTGCGTTATTTGCCACCTTATCGAGACACTAAGGAAGGGGTGGAAAAGATTCGATTACTTGCCCCGACGGGCGAGCGGGTCTCACTGGCACAGTTGACCAAAGTGAACGTATTGGACGGAGGCTCAGAGATTTACCGTGAGGCCAACTCCCGCTACGTAGCCGTCAAATTCAGCGTCCGGGGCAGGGACCTGGGTGGCACCGTGGAAGAGGCGATCCAAAAGGTGAACGCAGCGGTCAAATTGCCCGTCGGCTACAGCATCGACTGGGCGGGCGAATACGAGAGCGAGAAGCGGGCGGAGCGGCGGCTGTTAATTGTCCTGCCACTTACGATTCTTCTCATCTACGTCATCCTCTACACCATGTTCAAGTCGGTGAAATGGGCGCTCTTGATCCTCACTAACGTAGCGATGGCCCGTATCGGTGGACTGCTGGCGCTGTTGATCACTGGTACGAATTTCAGTGTTTCTTCCGGGGTTGGCTTTCTGGCGCTCTTCGGTGTGTCCGTGCAAACCGGCGTGATCATGCTGGAATATATCAATCAGCTTCGAGCGCGCGGGTACGATATTGAGGAAGCTGCCGTGGAGGGTGCGGTTCTACGACTCCGGCCAATCATGATGACCATGCTGGTCGCAACCCTCGGCCTGCTGCCGGCTGCGCTATCGCATGGTATTGGGTCGGACTCGCAGCGTCCGTTTGCCATCGTGATTGTCGGAGGCCTGATCTCCGATCTCCTCATGAGCATCTTTCTGTTGCCAACCTTGTATGCGTGGGTTGCGCGCACTGGCGACCATTTGCCGGATGTTGATGCTACTGAGGCCGTGTGAAGCACCGGCGTGTACCGCTGATGCGTACTCAAAGTGCGGGAGGACTTGCGGAAAATGAAAAAGGATGAAGTCTGCAGCCGCATCAGGGAAATCGCTATTATTCCCGCCATCAGAGTGTCATCAGGAAGCGATGCTCATTTCGCCGCGGAAGCCGTGACGCGCGGGGGGATACCCATTGTCGAAATTACCATGACGGTACCTGGAGCCAGGGAATTGATCACCCACCTCGTACGCTCCGATCCAACACTAATTGTCGGGGCAGGCACAGTGCTGGATACAAACACGGCGGATTTATGTTTGGATTGCGGCGCAAGCTTCATTACCGCCCCGTCATTCAATCCTGCGATCGTAGAGTTTGCAGCCAAGCGAAACATCGCGGTCCTTCCGGGAGCCTTGACGCCAACCGAGGTGGTCACCGCCTGGAGTGGCGGAGCCGATTTCGTAAAAGTGTTCCCCTGCGGCCCGGTAGGCGGAGACCGATATATCAAGGCGCTGCACACATCTCTGCCACAGATCCCCATCATTGCAGCTGGAGGAGTGAATCAGCAGACGGCTGCCAATTTCATCTTGTCGGGAGCTACTGCCATCGGGGTCGGGACAGAACTGATTCCGAACGAGGCGATTGAGAGAAGGCAATCCAAGCGCATTCACGAATTGGCCCGGCGATTCGCAAAACTCGTCAAAGACGCACGGCAACAAATCGAAGAGTGGCAGAAATCCATAGTGGTGAAATTGTACACGGAAACTGAAAGGTGTGAAAAGTAACACACAGCATGCCTGTCTACGCTAAAGTCGACGAAGTCGAGCAGTTTCCCCGCAAGGCTCGTCAGAAACTGAACTTGGCTGCCACCTGCATCACACGGCTCGGCATGGCACTCACGACTTGTCCGAACGATGTGCTGCTGATGTTGGCGTTGACGGAGGTTGGCCCGAAGAACTGCGGATGGTTAAGGGTATTGAACGTCTCCAGGCGCATTTCCAGCACTTTCGATTCACCAAAGTGCGTCACCTTCAGCAAGGCCATGTCCAAATTGTTATTGCCGGGACCGTAGAAGAAGCGCCGGGGCGAGGTTCCGGGCGATCCGAGAGGAGCAATGCTGAATAAGGAGGTGTTGAAGTATGGATGACCGTTCGCGGGGTCGTGATTGATCTCCAGGTTTCCCGGTGTGAAGTTGGGCATATCCGCCCCACCACCGTTGACGCCCTGGTTGTTCGTGCCAAGCAGCGAGTAGTCGTTCAGATCGATCATGGTAACAGGCACACCAGTGCTGAAGCGAGTAATGCCGGTAAGAGCCCATCCCGTTGCCACCCGGTTGTCTGATAGCTTGTCGAATGGGAGCTCATAACGGTAACTGGCGACGAAGTTGTGCCGCAGATCGAAGGCTGAGATGTCTCGCCAGCGCTTGTAATCGAAAGGATACAACTGCTCCTGGATGTTCGATCCCATATCGATGGACTTTCCGTACGTGTAAGTCGCGAGCAGTGACAGGCGCTTCGACTTGTGTTTCGCCGTGACCTGAAGCGAGTTGTAAGAAGAGTTTCCGTAGCCATAGAAGTAGGAATCGCTCCCGAAGTTGGCGCCCAGCGGCTGGCGCGGAATCACCGTTTGGCCGGAAGTGGTGGTGAAGCCACCGGACTCTTCGAACGGACCACATGTCGGCGATCCGGGCGCTACCTGACTTGGCTGACTGACGCTCAGACAGAGCGCCGGATTGCTCGGGTTCGAGGAGAGAACCGTGAGCAGATGGTGCCCTTGGCTGCCGATGTAGCTTGCGTTAAGTACAGTGCCCGAGCCGAGCTGCCTTTCAAAAGATAAGAAGTAGTTCTCCGAGTAAGGCGTCGGATTCTTGTAGTAGTAGCCGACCACGCCGCTCAGCGGAGCGAACAGCGACCAGTTGACATTGGTATCGGGGTTCTGTTGGCTGACATTCGATGGCGGAACGCTCAAGGGAAACGGTTGCTGAGTAACGGCCCCATCGGGCGCACCAACGAAAGGCGATTCAAACAGAGGGGGTTCGGAGCTTTGATATTGCAGACCGTATGGCGGATTCCCCGTCTGGTAGGCGGTCGTCAGTCCTTCGATGGCAGTAAAGTAGCGCCCGAAACCCGCGCGAATGCTGCTGTTTCCCGCACCTCCCGTAAGTAAGTGGAGCAAGGCGTTGTCAGACGACGGAGAGTATGCAATTCCAATTCGCGGAGAGACGTCGTCCCCGGGCGTAGGAGCAATTGAAGAGGGAATCGTCGAACCGTCGGGAAATTTGTCGCCAGGAAACACATAGCCGGTGGGAACGCCCGGAAACAGGAGCGATTGGTCGCCAGGGACAAAGGTCGCAGTCTGATTTTTCTGGAGCGACCATGCCGGGATATATTCCCATCGGACGCCGTAGTTGAGAGTGAGATTGGGCCGGACGCGCCAGCTGTCCTCGCCAAAGATTCCGGCATAGCGGGAGCGGTTGTCGAATTGCGGCGTGTAGGACTGCAAGTAGGTGTTGGGCGCGCCGATCAGAAAGTCGGCAAAATCCAGACCGGTCTGCGTACCTGTGAACTGGAACTCGCCGTTTTCGATCAGGTTGACGTTCTGCTTCACGTGGTCGACGTGTCCCTGGAAGCCGAACTTCAGTGTGTGGTTGCCCCTCACCTTCGAGAACGTGTCCTGAAGCTGGTAGCTTTGGTTGACCTGGTCGATGGCAAACGGGGTAGTTCCAAAGGTAACCGAGTTGAGAGCGACCGTCTCGATGCCCTCCGTACTCGGCGAGCCTGGAACGATGCCGGAGAATCCTTGCGAAGCGAGTGAGGGACCCACGCCTCCGCTGGCCTGGCCGAGATCGTTTGCGGAGCGCATATAGCTGAGGCGGAACTCGTTCACCTCGGAAGGTCCGATCGCTTTCGTGTCTCCCAAGGTTACCAATTGTGTCTGACCGTTGGAAAGCGCGTTGAATCCGGGCACATTTGCCCCACCCTGTTGCGTCGGATAAGGATTGTTGAGGTCGTAGTTATCGATGTGATAGTAGGCGGAAAGATTTCCGAAACGCGTGTCCGCATCGATGCGGACGGCGCCTTTCGCGTCATTCAGTCGGTCCGCATATGCGGCCGAAGAAAACGTGTTATCGCCCACGTTCGGCTGCGGAATGTACTGCAAGAGATTTTGGGCCGGCACTGACCACGCACTTTTTGGGATCACCGCGTTTGGGAAAACACAATTGGTGCAGCCTGGGGCGTAGTAAACCTCTCCGGCTGTGACCACCTGCCCAGTCGTAGGCTGCAGCCGCTGCGTCAGGATGTTCGCAAAATTGGGTCCGCTTACCGTGCAGGGGCCGCCAGGGCATAGGCCGAAAATGACCGGCAATCCAGGTGTGGTTTGATCCGCCAGATTGCCTGCGCGGTCTGCAGTCGAGGGGACGGGAAGATAGCCGGTCTCCTGTCCCTGCACCGTGCGGCTTCCCTGAAAATCACCAAAGAAAAAGAGTTTGTCTTTCTTGATGGGGCCACCGAGAGTTCCACCATACTGATTCTGGTTGAACTGAGGCCGGGTAGGATCGAAGAAGCCGCGCGCATCCAGATCGGTGTTGCGGAGGAACTCAAACACCGAACCATGGATCTGATCCGTGCCCGACTTCGTGACAGTACTGACGAGACCGCCGGCATACTCGCCGTACTCAGCGTCGGAGTTGCTCGTCAGAACGCGGAACTCAGCAATCGAATCAAGGTTCGGGACGACCGCCGCAGCGCCGGCCATGACTTCCTCGACGTTCGCTCCATTGAGGACGAAACCGTTCGCCGACTCGCGTTCGCCATTGATAGAGAAATTCCCCGGGTTGAGCCCTCCTGATGGATCGATGGAACCAAATCCTCCAGCTCCGCCTGCACTGGTGTTGACGTTGGTCGTCGCAGGGTTCACGCCAGCTTGGGTCGCAAGGAGGTCGGTGTAGCTGCGGCCGTTGAGAGGAACCTCAGTAATCCGCTTGTCGTCTATTGTCTGGCCCATCTCGGTGTCGATCTTCTCGACCTGTACCGTGTCCGACTCCTCCGTGACCGTAACCTTTTCACTGCTCTGAGCCACTTGCAAAGTAACGTCGACGACGAGGGCGCTATTGATATCGATCACGAGACCGGTTTTCCGATAGGACTTGAAACCATCGGCGGCCACGTCAACCTCGTACTGTCCCACCGATAAAACGGGAAACGAATAGACCCCCTGCGCATCAGTCTTAGCGGTTTGCTTGACACCTGTGGCGGCGTTAACTGCGCTCACCGTCGCCCCTCCAATCGCC
Source organism: Candidatus Sulfotelmatobacter sp. (assembly GCA_030038125.1). GTDB lineage: Bacteria > Acidobacteriota > Terriglobia > Terriglobales > Acidobacteriaceae > Sulfotelmatobacter. The sequence continues at coordinate 8,024 of JASHPL010000136.1, read as the reverse complement.
GCATCGGTTTGGTCTTTTACCGTCCCCGTGATTTTTCCACCGACGTCAGCCAGTACCGCATGACTCATCAGCAGAATCACAGTGACTTGAAGGAACAGTTTTGCTCCAGCCCGATTCATTTCGTTACCCCAGCTTTCGATTCGTGATCCCAACTCTTTTGGAAAAACAACTCCCGAAGATCGCGTGTGTCTTTTCTCGCTTACAGAGCCGCTAAGCAGCATCGAGGCGCTCGGCGCCTGACCACAGAGTTGAGGTTCTGTTTTCCGGTTGACTCTCTTCGACTATCCAACTGTTTAATTGAATTGACGCGGAAAGAGAAGATCATCTTTCGATTGAGCGAGCTGACTATCTTCGAGGCTGTGCCATGCACCGTTCTGACCTGGGTCGGTAGTATCTTTCGATTCAAGCGGACTATCTTTCAGCTAACTACGGCTCAGCGGACAGCATGTTGGTGTACATTCCTCGTTCAATAGCTCACAGCAGAGCGCACACATTTCCCCGCCACCGAGGTTCCATAGCGTTTTGCACTTCTGCTGCTGAGGAATTAGCAAATGTTGGAGGCCGCGCAAAGGACGATTCAGATTCTGCTGGTGGATGATCATGCCTTGTTTCGGGAAGGTGTAGCTCGGCTCCTCGCAGCCGAACCCGAGTTTGAGGTTGCTGCTGATTGTGGGTCGATCGAAGAAGCGCTAGAAGTTCTTAAGCAAAAACGGATCGATATCGTGCTCTTGGATTTCTACTTGGGAGATCGCAACGGGAAGGAATGCCTCCGCTTGGCCCGTCAGCATGGGTTTGGCGGAAAGGTCTTGCTGGTCACTGTCGGGATTGATGAAGGCAACGCGGCGGGTCTGATACGCGCTGGTATCTCTGGAATTTTTCTGAAACGCGATTCGCCGAACCTACTTGCGCAAGTGATCCGTCATGTTGTCGGTGGGGGAGTGTGGTTCAAACAGGAACAACTCCAGACTGCAATGGCGGATCACCTGCAAGTAAGCACACAACCCCAAAGCGAGCGATTCACCGAGAGAGAACAACTAGTCCTCTCTTACGTGTTTGAAGGCTTCACGAATCGGCGGATTGCCGAACGCATTGGGATATCAACGGGCTCGGTCAAAGCGACGCTGCAGCAATTGTTTTCGAAAACCGGAGTTCGGACGCGCAGCCAATTGGTTCGTGTCGCTTTGGAACAATACAAAGATCAACTCTAGGTGGCAAATATGCTTCCCTTTGAATGGCTGTCGGAACCGCGATATCGAACGCCACTTCTGTTACTGAGTGCGGGCATTATTGTCGCAATTGTCATTGCAGAATTGTCGACCAGTCGTCCTTTCGCACCGGATCGCCTCTGCGTATTTCCTGTCATGCTTGCTGCGGCATTTCTCCCAGCATGGGCAACCGTTTTGCTGGGCAGTGCTTGCGCATTGCTCGTCGAGCATTTCAATAATCTTGTTCCGTCGCACACTTACATCCGAGTGGGGATTGACGCTTTGGCGCTTAGTGGGAGTGGTTTGTTCACGGCAGCGTCTCTCCGTGGTTGGAGAGCGAACTCTGAGGCGTTCAAGCGGTTTCAGGTTCTCGCCGAAACAAGCTCGCTGGCGATGCTTACCTTTGATGAACGTGGTGCTATTGTGCTTGCCAATTTCGCAGCGGTCGAACTCCTCTCTCCACGAGATCGACAACTTATTGGCCGTCCGATTGCCGGCTTTCTTCCCGCACTGCATTTTGCTTTGTGTTGGGAAGATGCACCACAATTCCGGACATCGATGGAGTGTTGCGGACACCGAGACAACGGACAGCCCTTCCTCGCTAAAGTGTGGTTGTCTGGCTTTAAGGAACGGAGTTTGCCTAGAGTATCTGCGATCGTGGTCGACACCAGTGAACCGCAATGCGCCTCACAAATTTAGAACACGCAGGACTGCAGAACCTTCTACCACCGGGCTCGCGTTAACCTATCCAGCCGCAAACGCTCTGCGCCCGCCATTTTTGAGCAAGTCAGTGAACCGATCACTAAGAGCCGACGTTATCAATTGCAAGAAGTACACCTGCCAAACACAGACATATCCCCAAGACGCGGTACAAGGCAATGAGAACAGATCGGTGTTCAGGTGGCGAGTTTGCAAGTCGTTGTGATCCCCAGATTCTGGCCGCTCAATCCGGTGAAGCCACAATAAGAGTCCCGATTGCAATCGCAACGAAGCTGACTACAAGGTTCAGCGACAGTAGAGTGGGGTTGCTCCGGGCTGCGAGTAATGCCAGCTTCATGAACTAGCTCTTGGGAACGTCAGCCCGGTTCCACCATCCGCCACCGAGCGCCTGGAACAATGCGGCGGTATCCGCATAGCGGTTGGCCTGTGCCTGCACCAAGTTGATCACGGCTTGTTGATAAGACTGTTCCGCGCTTAACAGTGCGAGATAGCTCACGTAGCCGACTTGCATTTGCTTCGTAGTAAGGTCTAGCGTCACCTTCGCTGCGTCGCGTGCGGCAACTGCCGCCTTTAGACCGTCGGCATCCTGTTCAAGGGCATGCAGGGTATCCGCGACATTCTGAAATGCGCTTAAAACCGTACTGCGGTACTGTTCATCGGCCTGAACGTAGGCTGCCCTGGCAGCTCGCTCCTTGTGCATCAAAGTTCCACCCTCAAAGATAGGCTGGGTCACGCCGGCCGTTGCGTCGCGAAAGCCATTGCCAGCAGAGAAGATATTGCCAAAGGCCAGAGCCATGCTGCCGATATCGCCCGTCAAGTTGAAGCTGGGCAGGCGATTCGCACGGGCGACTCCAATCAGCGCGCTTGCGGAATGAAGATTCTCCTCAGCCTGGAGCACGTCAGGGCGTTGCTCCACGAGCTTCGAGGGGAGAGTCATGGGCAGTTCCTGTGGAAGCTGCAAACTGGACAATTCAAACTTCTCGGCCAGATCGTTGACCGGAAATCCGCCCGATAAGACCGCCAGCAAGTCGCGTTGCTGAGCCAACTGCTTGAGCAGCGGTGGTAACGTTGCGACGATTTGCGCAAGCTGTGCCTCCTGTGCAGCTACGTCGAGCCGCCCGACATATCCTTTTTCAAATTGCTTGCGCAATACATCGAGCATGTTGGTGTTGATCTTGATGAGTTCGTTCGTAGCGTCAATCTCGGCGCGTAAAGAAGCCTCTTGGATAGCAGCGTCGGCAACGTTGGAACTCAACGTGATATTCGTCGCTGCCACGACATAACGCGCCTGCTCCTGCTGCGCCTTCAGTGACTCGACTGTCCGACGGTTCAGTCCGAAGACGTCGGGGGTGTAAGAGACGCTAACCTCCGGCGTGAACAGGCTGTATTGAAATGTGGTGAAGCTGGGTACTGGTGAGATTTCGTCCGATGTTTTCGCCCGCGTAGCAGAGAAGCTTCCTGAAACGCTGGGGTAGTACGCGCCGCGCTGCGCTAGAGTATTTTCTCGCGCGACTAGCAGCGCCGCCTGCGCCGACTTAAGATCAGGATTGTTCTTGAGGGACCGCTCGATCAAATCGTTTAGTGGCTTGGAGTGGAATAGTGTCCACCAGTCTCCGGGAATATCGCGTCCTGGGACAAAACTTTGCGCTTCTCCTGCAGGAACGTTGGGGCTGCTGCTTGTGGTCGTGGGAAGGCTGGGAACATAGCCAGGGACATTGGGAGCAGCGGGCCGCTTGTAGTTCGGACCAACCACACAACCGGCGGTGATCAACAATGTGCCGATGACGAGCAATCCGATGACAGGGGTTTTGCGAACAAGAATCATAGTATTCAGGGCTTGCGCTTCATGTTGGTTCCGTTGATCACTGCTGTGCCTCTGGCTGCCGTCAGGGGCCCCCCGCTGCTTGCAACCCGCGCTCCCGGACCGCGCAGATTTCTAATCTGTTGCCCGTTGACGGAAACAGCGGGTGAAGGAACGGACGCGCTGTGATTGCTGATCGGCTTGTTTGGAGCGTTAGTGACCCCCTTTGGAACGGCTTGCTGAGACGTCGAGAAGCTTTGAGGCGCGCCTGTCCGCAGACTACCGGCTGTTGACGTCTTAGCTAGATGCAGTTTGCGATTTGGAGTCGTCCTAGGGTGGATTGTGCTCGGACGATGTTTAATCGTCATTCGCGTCACGTCTGCCGATTGTTCTCGATTCTCGTCAACCTCGTTCGAGTGCGTCTGGTCTTTTGCGTTACGAACATCATCTTTATCTTTCTGCTGGTCTTCAGATTTCTCAGCGCGCTGTGAGGTCGCTTGCTCTGGTTTAGGACTTGCCTGAACCGCGAGGCTTGTGTCGGGCAGCAAGACGGCCGCGATCATCATTACGAAAAAGAGGCGTACCGTCTTCATTCGGAATCCTCCTGTTCTCTTGGTTCCGGCCGATCAATGGTCAGCTGATGTTCACCACCCAGGAAGATCAGCCGCAGCGCAGGCACGGCGAGCAGCAGCATGACTGGGCCAACCAGCATGCCGCCCACGATTACGGTTGCAAGGGGGCGCTGCACCTGGCTGCCGATCCCGGTGGAAATGGCTGCGGGAAACAGGCCAATGCAGGCGGAAAGAGAAGTCATCAGCAGTGGCCGCATTCGCGTGGACGCGGCGCGATACATGGCATCGATGTGTGTCAATCCGTGAGACAGTTCCTGATGGTAGAAGGTAATCATCAGAATGCCATCCATCACCGAAACGCCGAAAAGTGAAACAAAGCCAATGGCGGCGGAGATGCTGAAGTGCAGGCCCGACACATACAGTGCGAGAATGCCGCCGACGATCGCGTCGGGAATGCCCGCGAGCGCGAGAATCGAATCTTTGAAATTGTTGAACAGGCTGTAGAGAGCTCCGGCAATCAGAATGAAGCTGATCGGTACGATGACTTCCAATCGCTTCTTGGCTTCTTGCAAATCGCCAAATTCGCCCGCCCAGATCAAGTGATATCCAGAGGGGAGCTGGATGTTTTTTGCGATTCGCGCTTGCGCTTCTTCGACAGTCCCTCCAAGGTCGCGGCCGCGGACGCTGAACTTCACGGGGATGAAACGTTGAACACTCTCGTGATAAATCCACGACGCTCCAGTATCGAGAGTAATTGTGGCAAGTTCACTTAGAGGAATGTAGGCATTGGCGCCGTTGGGCGCCGTGTAGGCAACCTTTATATTTCGAATTGTGTCGATGCTGTCGCGGTATTCGGGCGTGTAACGCACGACGAGATCAAATTGCCGGTCACCTTCCAAAACTTCCGACGCGACGGCTCCGCCCATAGCAGCTTGAACGACCGAATTCACGTCGCCCGAATTGAGTCCATAACGGGCTGCCTTCTCCCGATCGACCTTGATATTCAAGTTCGGCTGACCGAGAACGGGGAAGATGCCGAGATCGGTAACGCCACGCACCTTGGCCATCTGGTCGCGCACCTGGTTGGCGAGACCGGTCAACACCTCGAGATTAGGGCCGACAATTTTTACCGAATTTACGCCCTTGACGCCAGAAATTCCCTCCTCGATGTTGTCCTCGATATATTGCGAGAAATTGAAGACGACTCCGGGTAGTTCGTTGTTGAATTCGGCCTGAATCTGATTGGTCAATTTGTCTTTGGTTAATCCTCTGGGCCATTCGTCAAACGGTTTGAGCGGCGCGAACAACTCGACGTTCGAGAATGGCGAAGCGTCGCTGCCGTCATCGGGACGGCCATGCTGTGAAACCACAGTGATAACTTCAGGATGGCGCAGAAGAATTTCGCGCATCTTTCGCGTAGCGTTTTCCCCGTCGTCTAGCGAAAGCGTGGTCGGCATGGAGGCGCGAATCCAAAAGTTGCCTTCTTCCAAGTGAGGGAGGAACTCACTGCCGAGGCGTGGCGCGATCAGGAAAAAAGTTCCGAGCGAAATAGCCAGTTCGATTCCGACTACAAGAGCCCGGTGAGTCAGGGCAAAACGGAGAGCGGGATTGTATAGCCGGTGCAAGGCGCGGACGACGATTGTCTCAACCTCTTTCACATGAGCAGGCAGCAGAAACGAAGCGATCACCGGTGTGATGGTGAAGGTCGCAATCAGGGCTCCTGCCAACGCGTAGCCGTAGGTTCGCGCCATCGGACCAAAGATCTGGCCCTCGACACCCTGCATGGTGAATAGCGGCACGAAACCGGCCACGGTGATCAGCGCAGAGAACAAAACCGCCTTGTCCACTTGAATTGCGCTGACCAGAATCAGGCGCAGGCGGTCGGTCCAGCCTTGGACCTGCGTGATGTGATCCGGCGCCCGCGTCGGATCATGTCCCCAGAAACCGTCCGTGAGACGCTGCAGCAGGACATTCCGCTCTTCGGGCGGGCGTTGAAAGTTCTTAAAGATGTTTTCCACCAGGATCACTGCTGAGTCGACAATGATGCCGAAGTCTACCGCGCCTACGGAAAGCAGGTTGGCGCTTTCGCCCATGATCACCAGGAGAATGGTGGCGAAAAACAAGGCAAAGGGGATATTGATGCCGACGATGACTGCGCTGCGAAGATCTCCGAGGAATATCCATTGGATGAGGAAGACCAGCAGACAGCCGAAGATCAGGTTGTGCAGGACGGTGTGTGTGGTTAAATGAATCAGCGATGAGCGATCGTAGAAAGGAACTACCTTTACACCCGGCGGCAGACTGCCATCGCGATTCAAAGTGCGGATAGCCGCCTCGACCTTGGGAATCATGTCGGCGGTTTTTTCGGTTCGCCTCTGTACTACGATTGCTCCGACGACATCATCGTGCGTATCCCGCCCGAGGATACCCAACCTTGGCCGATATCCAACAGATACCTTGCCAACATCCTTCACCAAAACTGGAACGCCGTTCTCCTGGCTCAGAACGACATTCTCAATGTCTTGAACTTTGTAACCTTGGCGCAAGTCGTAGTTGCCACCGTCGTCAATTAAGCCGACACCGCGAATGTTGATCGACTGTTGGCCTACCGTGATTTCGCGCCCACCCACGTTGATATTCGCATTCCCCAGCGCAATGAGAATTTGCGGGACAGTAACGCTATAGGCTTCGAGCTTGTGGGGATCGGCCTCGACCTGAAATGTCTTAGTCGGCCCTCCCCAACTATTAATGGCGGCAATGCCGGGTATGGTCAGCAGACGGCGGGCGACAATCCAGTCCTGAACCGTGCGCAGGTTCGTGATCCCGAAATGCGGCGGGCCGACAACCTGATAACGATAAATTTCGCCGGTCGAACTGTTGGCCTGAATATTCGGCGATACGCCGCCGGGCAAGCTGACGTTCTGCTGCAGTGCGATCGCGGCTTGGCTATACGCGAAGTAATAATCGATGCCGTACTTGAAGCTGACGCGTACGAACGAAAGCCCATAAAACGAAGTGGACCGTATGACTTCGATTCCCGGCGTTGTGTAAAGCCCAATCTCCATCGGAATCGTGTAATAGCGCTCCATCTCTTCGGCAGAGAGCCCCGGCGCCTGCGCCGTAATCTCAAGAATTACGGGAGTGGGGTTGGGATACGCCTCGATGCTCAGGAGTTTGAAAGCGACGAATCCGGCGCCGGCAAAGAGAAGCAATCCCATCATCACGATGGGTCGGCGGCTGAGGCAAAACGAAATGAGTGACTTGAACATGGATTATCTTTTTGAATGCGGTGGTATGCAGTGATCCAATCTAGTCGCTCGGCGGCGCCTGCAGCATATTGCTAAGAAATACCGCTCCATCACTCACCACGAGTTCTCCTCGCTGTAAGCCGTGGAGAATCTGAACGCGCCCATCATTCCGCAAACCGACCTTGATGATTCTTTCTGTAAACGTGCGGCGATCGGAGGTGACCCACGCACCCATGGTGCCGTCGGGTTCGCGCACCACTCCGTTGGCCGGGATCGCAGTGGCTTCCACTGGAGCGTCAACGCGAATCACGAAGTTAGCCAGCATTCCCGGCCGTAGATCGTTCTTGGGGTCCGTGATTTCGGAACGAATCGTGACGCGATGAGTGTTCGGATCAACCGATTCGTAGATTTTTGAAATCTTGCCTTTGAAAACTCGCCCGTCATAAGCCAACGTCTTAACCGCCACGGGTTGACCGAG
>JASHPL010000135.1 GCA_030038125.1 Candidatus Sulfotelmatobacter sp. | reverse complement strand
GTTCGGGTTATCCAGATACGAACCGGTATTCGCATCTGTCACCCGCGTGTAGCGGATCAGATACTGCGGATTGTAGGATGTATCCACAAACTGTGTGTTCGCTCCCGTCAATCCACCCCAGTTCGGAAGCGTACCCGGAAGCGCGGTAACGCTTGTATCCGTCCGTGCACAGCCGTAAGTCGGAGGGCCACAGTCTGAAGATGAAGGCGTGCTAGTAGAGGAAGTGACGATCAGCGTCAGGTCCTGCTGAACGCTGCTGCCATTCTGGTCGCTAAGCTCGATTTCAAAGGGAAACTGACCGGATGCGGATGGAGTTCCGGAAAGTGCCCCCGTGGAATCGCTCAATTGGATGCCGGAAGGCAGCGCACCATGTGCAACGTTCCATTGGTAAGGAGGCTGGCCACCGCTGGCGGAGAGGCTTGTGGAGTAAGCCGTTCCAGTCGTGGCACTGGGAAGCGCGTTTGTGTCGATCGCCAGAGGAATTGCCGTTTTGTTTCCGGAAGAGGATGCGGATGTCGAGACGCCAGAACATCCGGTCCATATTGTCAACGTTCCAAGGGTGAATATCGCAGCCAAGATTGCCCGTAAGCGAATCGTAGAAATCCCAACTTGCAGAAAATTGATGCCATGGGCGGCTGCCGGCATCGTAAACATAACAATCCTTTATTTGTCGAAGGCGTCGGTGCGGCGAAAGACGCTAAGGTGATGCTAGACACAGGGGAACGTGTAGGACAGATAACGGAGGGCGCAGCGTAAGGAATGACAACGAATCGATTAGAGTTAGTTCAAGTGGACCTCTGAAAATATGACCTTTAGTTACGGCAATAGCCAACCATTGGGATTACGATTCCGATCTGGGTGATTTTAGACTGTTGTAGCTGGAAGTTGATCTCAACAGAAGTGAGTTTCAGGCAGCAGCTCTTTGCGCCGCGCCTCCTCGAGCCAGCGATTATCTAGGCGGTTATCTACGTCTTTCGGCGGCCGCTCTCGACTCTTGACATACTTCTTCCTAATTTTTTCGCAACGTTATATCCAGTTTTTTTGACAGCGGAAAATTAGATCAATCCCAATCAGCTAAGTGCACACAGATTTTACTGTTGAATCCGGTTTTGTAACCAATTTGTAACATCCCAGCCTGATTATGTAGACGGCGTGATGTTCTAGTCCTTGCGAAACCGGGAATGGTCGAAGACGGCAAGCAACGCTCTAATTTACCTCTAATGCAACCGAACCACTGATAAGATGAATAAGTTGCCCCACAGGCTACTTTTCGCCATCGTTATTTGTCTGGCTGTAGCGGCGTTCGGTCCGGCCGATCCAAAACCCCCAAGCGCCGCGAGCACGACTGGAGAAGTGAATCATCCGAACGGTGGTTCAAACCTTGCAACGGTGGCAGGAACACTTCCAACTCGATTGAATGATATTGATCCATCGCAGTGCGGTCCCCCGAACTACAAATGCTCGTATGACGGCACGGATGCAAAGCCTCTTTGCACGGATTGTGCTTTCCCGTCTGTTCCGGACATGAGCGCCAGGCCGGATGCCGTTTGGTACGATAAGGTGTTTGGAATTGCAGAGGGGGGGAATCAAGTGGTTCGTTGTACCTACCCAGAGACAAGCCAGAACAACAACTCTGCATACTTGATTGGGTTCGGGGGGTCGGGAGACACTAACGCCATAAGTAGGGGGGGAGGTTCTCCCTTTTCTTATCAACTTATCATCGGTAACTCCGACGGAGCGGCATATCCTTTCACTTACACACCCGACTCCGTTCATCCCAAATGTTTCCCTACTTACCCGCTAGGCGTTTTTAGGGTTTCGGATGGATCGTTTAGCTGGTTAACGCCTCATCTCTATTACGCCTTTGGAGGTCGTTGGTTTACAATCAATTCCATTGACTTGGACAGTATCAGGCTCCCGGAGAGAACGCCCGTCGTAGATTTTCAGCAGATTCTTCCGCACGGCGGACCGGATTGGCCGGGACCGAACCAGACGGTACCGCTTGGGACGATCATCAAGCCTTTAGCCAACAACGTGAACTATTCCCTTTACCAGGCGACCTGTGCACTTGGCCAAGCTAATTGTTCTCCTGGCACCACCGGGGCGTCGCTTCCGAACTTCAGTCAAACCACCATGACCGATACCGTAGACGGAGCCGTCGTCTGGCGCAATATAGGGGTTGGATTCGGCTGGGCCGCTACTTGGTATGCCGTCGGCGGGCTGTCGAAGGATGACGACGTATTCGTTAAGAGCTTCTCCGACGAGGGTGGTCAGGGCGCGGCGGGAGCCCTCTTTGTGGCGGCCTACAAGCGAAGCATCAACGTTTACTATTTATATAATGTCGGCACGGGAATCATTTCTTATATGAGCTGTAAAGGGGGCATTGACTATCGCTGTTCTGGGGGATTGTGGGAACAGACAATTGTAGGAATGGCCAATCTTCCGGACCGCTTCCAGGTCCACAATCTGTCGGTTGGCAAGAACGGGAAATGGATACTGGTGTACCAGGAAGACTGCACGTCTCAAACCTGTACTTCTATGCCGGGTGGAGGCCCCGGAATTTTTGTCTGGGAACTTAGCACGACGAGCCCCAATGTGCGCAAGGCTATGGTTCTGCCGTTCGGACACTGGACCACAGGATTTGACCTGCTCGTGAACCAGAATGGCAATATCGGTGAAAATTTGACCGGGAGAACTCATGAGAAGATTAATGAACCGTTCCTACTGAATTATTATTCATTTGGCTTGCCGGTCACGGTCGGCATGGAGGCTCATCCCTCTTGGAACTTTAACGACGGCTCGGACACGACTCCTGTGTGCACCGCAACTGTCGGCTACGACTGGCCGTACACAATTCCCTGGGAGAATGAGGTGATTTGCTATGGGACAAATCCTAACCCGGACTGCGTTTTTCCGGGTCACGGTGCGTGCCGTAACGTAGTAAAGAGGTTTTTGCACACGTACACTCCTAGCGGTTGCGATCAGGACAAAAACGTTAATAGTTGCATGGCAATTGGCGCGCTATCTCCGGATGGAAAGTACTACGCGTTTACCTCGAATTGGGGAGACACACTGGGCTCGATGTCACGCGGCGGCGACGGTCCCGGTAGTTGTAGGGGTGGATTCAATTTCCAGAGGAATCACGTATACAACGTGGACGACGTTTTCGAGCCGCCTCACGATATCAGCGACGGCCATCCGAATCCTAATTCGAACGTTTTCAAAGTAACTGTGGCAGGAAGTTCATCTTCTCCTCCGCCCAGAGCATGGCCGAACGGCTGGAGGCCCAAACAAAATGTAGCATCGGGGTTTTACTCCAAAGGAGAAATCGTCTTGCCTTGGACTTCTCCCAATAACCCTTGCAATCACTTCTTTGAGGTCACTGCCGGCGGGGGGGCAACCGGATCGCATCCCCCCATCTGGAAAGACCTGTACGGCTATACGGGTTCTTGCAGCACAGTGACGACGGGATCGAAAGTCGTGGACGAGGGCATTACATGGACCGACATGGGCGAATACGTGTTGGGAACCATGCACCTCGCGAATTTAGGACGTGATGATTGCAGATCGGACGTATTCATCGGTGCGTTGAACTAGTTTCGAAATCAGCCAAAAGGCGGGCCGTCGAAGCTGTGGGGAGGAATTGAATGCTCGATAATCCGTAGCATGCCCTTATACAGTCACACTGCGAAAGGTCAATCCCCAATTGCCGTTCAGTGATCCGATCGAGGCCGAATAGGTGCCATTCAGAGTTAACTGTGCAGTAGTTGTCCCGCTTGCAACCGAGTCAGAGGGAAAGGTAAGCGTTACGGTGGTGCTCGCTCCAGGGGCGAGATTGGAAACCGTCGGGGGTGTTGCGAGCAGAGAGCCAGAACCCAGAGTTGTGCCGGCGACTGTCACTTGCAGCGAGTTGATAGTCACATCGCCAGCATTCGTGATGGTAACTATGGCGACATAGTCGCCCGAGCCATTTTGTGTCAACGGCTGTTGCGGCGAGCCGGAAATGGTAACGACATCGGGATTGACTATCTGAGTAAACGCGGTGGATGCGCTAGCTGCATAGGTGCCATCCCCCGAGTAGTTCGCCGTTACCGTAGCCGAACCAGTGTCATTGAAGGTCGAAGAAAATGTGGCTTGGCCACCGCTCAAAGGGATCGCTGTCGAGTCGTCCCCGTTCACATCAAAGCTAACCGTCCCGGTTGGAGTTGCACTCTGACCCGACACGACCGCGGTGAAGGTGACAGCTTGGCCAATTCCTGCAGGATTGAGCGAAGAAGAGAGCTTAATCGTGCTGGACATTTCCGGAGTCTTGGAGCTGCCACTCCCACAACCGACAGCGAATCCACCCAGAGCTCCAAGCATAAGCAAGCTTGCAACGCGCCTCATCGCACCTAGCCTCCTAAACGTCCCCATTCTAGGGCTTTTTCTCTTGGCGTCATAGCAGATTCGCGGATTTCCTGACTTTTTCCTCAGGCTGAAGTGGAAATTGGGCTTTAAGCCTCCGCTGGGTCACTTTGTGGGAGCGAAATTTAACAGAGTGTTCATCTTTGCGTCTAACTCTAGTTGCAATCCTAGAGTATGTTATCGACCACTGGGTATGTAAAGCCAACTGTGTAAATAACCAAGGCAACAGGCCCAGTGAACGGACGGAAATGCATTCGTGGCTCTGCCAGGCTCACCGATGAACTGTTGAGAGACTACAACGCCCCCGAAGGAACCACCCGGGGAGCGAATTTCAGTACCGACCTCGTTATTACGTGAGTCCATGGGAATGTAAACAAAACTGTGTAAGTGGCCGGGGAACGGGCTAGTCAAGGGAGGAGGACGATTCATGGCCATCGACGACAGATTGATCGATGAACTGTTGAAAGACTACAAGCGCCCCGAAGAGATCATCGGGGCCAATGGCTTACTGAAACAGCTCACCAAGGCCGTGCTGGAGCGGGTGCTGGAAGGCGAGATGACGGCCCATCTCGGCTACGAGAAGCACGATCCAGCGGGCAACCATCAAGGCAATCCGCGCAACGGAAAGAGCAGGAAAACTGTGAAGGGCGAATTCGGAGAGCTGGAACTCGAAACTCCGCGTGATCGCCAGGGCACCTTCGAGTCCAAGATCATCGGGAAACGCCAGACGCTCTGGGCTGGGTTCGACGAAAAGATTCTCTCGATGTACGCCCGCGGGATGACGACACGGGAGATCCAGGGCCACTTACAAGAAATCTACGGCATCGAAGTCTCGCCTGCGTCGATCGCGAACGCCACCGAGGGGGTGATTGAAGAATTCAAGCAATGGCAGGACAGACGGTTGGATGAGGTCTACCCCATCGTGTATTCGGATGCAGTGATGGTGAAGGTGCGCGACCAGGGGCACATTCAGAACATGGCGGTTTACGTGGTGCTGGGCGTAAAGCTGGAAGGCCGGAAGGAAGTGCTCGGGCTCTGGGTGGCTCACACCGAAGAATCAAGGTTCTGGCAGCAGGTGCTGACGGATCTGAAGAATCGCGGAGTCAAAGACATTTTTCTGGCCAGCGTGGACGGGCTGAAAGGGTTTCCCGAAGCCATCGAAACAGTGTATCCGCGAACCGTGGTGCAACTCTGCATCGTGCATCTGGTGCGTGCTTCCCTGAATTATGTGCCCTGGAAGCGGCGTAAGGATTATGTGCCCTGGAAGCTGCGCAAGTCAGCAGTAGCTGATCTGCAGGCGGTCTACCGTGCCGGGACGGTGGCGGAAGCCGAGCAAGCCTTGGTGGAGCTGGAGGCGAAGTGGAAAGCCTATCCCAAGGTGAGCCAGGTGTGGCGGCGAAACTGGGCGCAGATTACACCGTTTTTCAGCTATCCGCCGGCAATTCGGAGGGCCATTTACACCACCAACAGCGTTGTATCGCTAAACCGCTCGCTGAGCAGGGTCATAAAGATTCATGGCGGTTTCGCTAACCAAGAAGCGGCGCTGAAGCTGCTATTTCTGGCGCTACGCCAGTCGGCCAAGAAATGGACGACACCTGTTCCCCACTGGGATGAGGCGCTCAATCACTTCACGCTTCTCTGGCCGGAGCGGATGTTGGTTCTCGAGCGAGTTGTCTCATGACCACGATTTGGGCTGCCGCTGCAGGAGCAGGGACACCTTTGTCCCTGCAGCCTCCTCCCGAACCATGGCGAAATTTAAAGCCGTCTTCCACACAAGAATTGAGTGTTGCGCTCGGCCGTGAAGGGTTATGCGGGCGCAAGCATAGAGAGGATTAGCCATGAAGCGAAGCGCGCTGTTCAGAATGTTGCTTGTGACGGCACTAGCTTTCACCGTTCTTCCTGCCGCGGCACAAGATCTCGGAATCGTCTTGCAGCAATCCACGCTGACAGGCGCCGCCGGCACGACACTCTACGTAGACGCGACTCTCACGAATCTTTCGTCGAGCCCGATCTTTCTCAACGGCGACAGCTTCACCACCGTGTCGCCCTTACTGACGGTCAGCGACAATCCCTTTCTGACGAATGCGCCGCTTTCGCTGGCCGCGGGCGCGAGCAGCGGGTCCCTTCTCATTTTCACCGTGACAATTGCGCCAAGCCTGGTGCCGGGAGTCTATAGCCTGAATGACTTCACGATCATTGGCGGGCTTTCGGGCACAGACTTTAGCGTGTTGGGTTCAACCAACTTCACGGTGGACGTGGTCTCGGGCGGCGCTTCGGTCGTCCCTGAACCCGCGAGTTTGGTGCTGGTTGGGACTGGGCTGCTGGGGCTATTCATGAAGAGGCGCAGGGAAGAGCAACAGAGAATCGGCTCTGCGCAAGCCTTGGACCGGAACGTTGTTCCGGAGAGTTCTCATCTTTGGAACAGACCGCAGAGCTCGTAAGTGCTCCCTGTCTTTGCTGGTGCTCGCTCTGGTCGGATTCCCGCTCGCGAGGGCGAGCGGTCAAATCTTCGAACCGGCAGCGGACCATCTACCGTTACCTACTGACACAGAGCCCATGCCCGCCAGAACCCGCGCACGAGCTGGGTGGGGAAGTTGGAGACACGATATTCGAGGGTGCGCGGGCTCTACTCGGCTGCCTTTCCCTCTCCTTTCGGAGTTGTTCCACCCGGTGCAGACATTCCTTGAGCCCCGGCGGCCGGAGTGGCCGTGAAATAATCTTCGTTCAATGAGGTCGTCGCGGATTGCTCCGCCGCCTTCAGATATTGTTGTAGCCGCTCTAAGCGCAGCGTGCTGCTGATCTGCGCGCGCACTTTCTCCAGCGGCACGGTATCTTTCTCCCCAGCTTTAAAGATAAACAATCCGTTCCCGTCAGTGATCACCGGTGAAATCTCTCCTGATTCCAAATTCATCGCCGAAGCTTGAGCTCCAGGCAGGTCCCGGTGTTGATAGGATTGCATCTTCGAAGGCGGAAAGGCGGTCTTGATTTCCGCAACTCTGTAAGCCTCCTCTTGTAGCTTAGCGAAGTCTTCGCCCGCTACCGCTCGCGCATGCAATTCGTCGGCTTCCTTCTTCATCGTCGCTTCGGAGTCCTGCTGGCGTTTCTGCAGTTCGGTGGATGTCAGTTTTTCTTTGGGCGGAGCCAGTTGCTGGGAAAGCGGAATGTACAGACGCTGAAGTTGTACTTCCTCATATGAGGCGATGTTCCGCTGGTAATAATCCGCAATATCTTTATCGGAAATCTGCCCGGCTTTCTCTTCCAAGGCCTGCTGCAGAAGCTGCTTTAGGAGGCTCAGGCGCTGCAGTTTCATGAGTTCCTCAAATCGTGGCCCCTGATCCAAACCCATTTGCCGTGCTTGCTCGGCGAGAATGAGGGCATCGGCATAGTTGGCCGCCAACTGCTTGCGCTGCACTGGCGGCAAGTTAGGTTGGACGAGGTTTGCGAACGCCTCGAATTGAGCGCGCGTGAAGACGACCTTGCATCCGGAAGCCGCAGCCTTGTCGGCCGGTGGATGGTCGCAGAGGCCGTTGATGGTGATCACAGCCGCGTCAGGAGCAACCTTTGGCGCTTGCTGAGGATCGCTTTTGGCGAGACCATCCCCAGGAGCCATACTTTTTTTCGGAGCTTCCTGAGGCGATTGCGCAGCCTGACCCCAGGCCAGCGCTCCGAGCACCAGACACGCTAATACGTTCCGCATCATTTGTTGGTTCCTCCGGATGAGTTAAGATTTAATAACGCAACCTCCCGGTCAGCGAGCGCCCGCTGGAAACTCCAGCTTGGGCGCCGCAAGGATTTTACACCGAGCCTGCAGATCGCAATCTAGCAGGTAGCTGGCTCCGCGCCCACTAAAAGTCGGCTCGACGTTCATCGGAATTCACTTTGTGGTGGCTGGCCAGCGTGTTTTTTTCCCGAAAACAACTCGCAGAATTTCATGAGGCATTCATCTGGACGGTTATGCTTCTGATAATCTTTTCTTCATACTTATACGGCTCAGGGTTTCCTGACTCTTTCGTTGTGGTTCTTGAGAGGTCCGCCGCGTCTTAAGAACGACTCTCTCAGCCGCTGATATTCTCGTGGATCAAGGTACGGCGATCAACGGTGTTTTGCTAGCGCTTGCAGCACTTTTCTGCGATCTTGTTGGCCCTGCGCTCATGCATGCTCCAGCGCGGGAGTGCTCGGGTGCACCGACCTATTCGTGCGCTAGGACGGACACAAATGTCACGCCTCTGCCGTCCTCGCTTCCGTTTAGGGCGGGACCTACCGGGGCGAACTCACAGTTTGTTGATGCGTCGTTCAACTCACAATATCCCGTCCGTTATACACGCGTAACCGGATATTATTTCGGTGGTCGTTATGGGTTAATCAATGGAGGGTCATTTGCCGTTGGCTCCGGGTCGGGTGATGATGCTCACTTCAACGCCGATGAGAGCATTTTTACTATTACCGACCAAGGCTCGAACTGGTACTTCGTCGGGCTGAATCCTCGCACGATACAGACGGGTCTGCTCTATGCAACTGCAAAAGCATCGAATTTGATCTGGTCACTATCAAACCGCAACTACGCTTGGATGGCGTCGAACACATGGAACGGCCTCTACAAAATGGACTTCACCGGATGCCACCTGGGAGGTCGGAAGTGCAATCCGAAAGAGACAGTACTTTACAACTTCGACAATTGCGGCTTGCCCGTAGGCACTGGTTTCAACGCGAACGCAGGTGCCAGTTACGATGACACGGTGTTTGCGGAGGTTCCCATTGGGCCAGGTGGACAAGATACCGGCCATTACGTTGTAGCTTACAATAAGAGCACGGC
>JASHPL010000134.1 GCA_030038125.1 Candidatus Sulfotelmatobacter sp. | reverse complement strand
ACCGGTCGGTGACGAACGTGAGTGTGACGAACGTGACCAATGTCTACAACAAGACCGTTATCGTCAATGAAAACCACGTTGCGTTCAATGGCGGCACGGGCGGTGTGCTGGTGCGTCCTACACCCCAAGAAGAGCAGTATGCGCGTGAACAGCACACTCCGGCGCTGGCGGCGCAGACACAGCAGGAACATCTCGCCAGCCAGAACCGCGAGAACTTTGCCAATGTAAATCATGGCCGGCCAGCGATTGCGGCGACAGCGAGAGCGGGCGACTTCAGCGGCCGCTCGGCGGTTGCGGCGCGGTCCGCGGGTGGCGAATATCACGCGCCAGCCATGTCCCCGCAAGAAGCGCGTGCTCCAGCCGAGGCTTCGAATCGCGGCAGCGCGCCCAATCGATCGAACGACGGATTCCGCCCCTTCACGCCGCCTTCGAAAACTAACGGCGGAAACGCGCAAAACCAGGGTCAGAATCGTGCGAACGAATCCCGTCCACAGGCGCGCCCGCAGAATGCTTCGCGGCCGCAGCAGCAGCACAACTCGAGTCCGCCGCCCAAACAGTCCAAACCTCCTAAGGAAGAGGAGCGTCGCCAGTAAGCCATTGTGAGGGCAGGTGTTCCGACCCGACCCGTCCCGAGTCGATTGAAGTTTGAGGTAACCTATGTCTCGCCGCTTTTGCGAGACATGGGGATCTGTTCAACTGTGAAATTGAGTTTTCTTGCAAGTTGACGCCGGCTGGGCGTTCTTCCCCCGGGGATGTTCCCGGGCTTTGGGTCCAGCTCATTCGAAATGGGCAGGGCCGGGGTTTTCAGCCCTTGGCGCCGCTGGTTCTGGCGCTGGAATGCGCGCCAAGCGAAATCGTCTCTGCTACAATTTTCGAGGCAAATGCGGGAAACTGAGCCGGATTTGAAAATCGGACACCGAGGTGCATTGGGGGATATGTCTAGGGCGATGTCGAAATTCCGTTTGCTGGGAGCGTTTGCGGTGCTGGGGGCCTTGGCCTTGGCCGCAAGCTGCCGAGGGTTTTTCGTGAACCCGACCATCAGTTCATTGGCGATCGGGCCGACGAATCTTACGCTCGCTCCCGGTACGTCCTACCAGATGGTGGCGACCGCAACTTACAGCGACGGCAGCACGAACACGGTCACCGGTCAGTCCGTTTGGAGCTCCTCCAGCCCCAATGTGGCCAACTTTACTGCACCTGGATTGCTGGCAGCCGCCAGCCTGGAGTCTCTCGGAAGTACTCTGCCCGGGACGACCAGCGTGAGTGCATCCGATGGCGCGGTGAGCAGTTCGGCGCAGACGGTGAATGTTTGCCCCACGGTGCAAAGTATGACGCTGACGGTCAGCACGACCACCAGCGGCACCGGCGGCAGCAGCGTCAGTGTTACTGGAGGAACAACGATTTATTTTACGGTGTTGGCCACTTTCAGCGGGGTTACCGGGAGTCAGTCCGTCACCGACAGCGTAACCTGGAACATCGGCAACACCAGCGCCCTTCCCAGTATTAGCGACGGGAGCGGGACAACCGTTTCGGGAAACGCGTCTACATTCACTGTCTCCGCTTCGCTGTGCGGCTCGAACAGCAACAACGTAACCGTCACCACCACGAGCTGATTTACACCCGGGGCCAGCTCTATCTCGACATAAATCATCACGAACGATCATGCGACCGGCTGCCACAGCCGGGCCGCCACGCGAGATCTCCATTCGACGTCCTCGCTTCGCCCGCTCGGGGCACGCTTTCGCTCCGCCTGAAAAGTGGCTTCGCTCAGGCCCCGAGGAGATCCAAATTCAGCCACTGCCCAGATTCCTCGTGTCGGACGCCCCCTGGCACTGAACTAGCCTAAAATTAACAGTAGCCTGAGTTGGACAAACGATTCACCCTGGCAAAAACAGACCCTGTGCGTCTGTGGCCAGCCGAAATCTTTTTCAAATCACTGGTCACTAGCCTCAACCGATGTACATCGAGCTTCATTCGCGCTCAGCATTTAGTTTCCTCGAAGGCGCATCCGTGCCCGAGGAACTGGTGGCTACTTGCGCGCAATTCGGCATGCCGGCAATTGCGCTGCTCGACACCGACGGCGTTTACGGCGCGCCGCGTTTTCATCTCGCCGCAGAAAAAGCCAAGATCAAGGCACACGTCGGCGCGGAGATTTCGGTTTCGCCATGGAGTCACCCTTCGGCTTCGCCAGGCTCCAGCACGGAGAAAACAAAGAGATCGAAAATCAAAAATAGCGATTCAAAGATTTCCTCAGTGTCTCAGCCTGCCCTGAGCAAGGCCGAAGGGTGTCTCCGTGGCGAGTTTCGTCTTCCACTCTTAGTCGCCAATCGTACCGGATATCAGAACCTTTGCCGCCTGATCACCAAAATGAAGCTGCGCGCGAAGAAAGGCGAGGGCGCGGTCACTGCGCAAGAACTCGAGGAGCACGCAGAAGGCCTCATCTGCCTTTCTGGCGGCGACGAAGGTCCGCTGGCTGCGGCTTTGCAGCAAGGCGGCGTCGCCGAGGCACGCAGGCAACTCGATCAACTCATCGGCATCTTCGGACACAAAAATGTCTACGTAGAACTGCAACGCCACTTCCATCGGGAAGAAGAAGCCCGGAATCGCGCCGCCGTTGATCTCGCCCGCTCCTTCAATCTTCGGCTTCTCGCCACCAATGGCGTGAACTACGCCACATCCCAAGCCCGCGAACTTTGCGACGCCTTCACTGCGCTTCGTCATCACAAAACGCTTGCCACCGCCGGACGCCTGCTCGCGCGCAACTCCGAACGCTTCCTGAAATCTCCCGAGGAGATGTGGCAACTCTTCGTCGATTTACCGGAAGCGATCAGTAATACAGTGGAGCTTTCCGATCGTTTGGAATTCACGCTCGATAAACTCGGCTACGAATTTCCGCGCTATCCCGTGCCCGACGGCGAGACCATGAACTCTTTCCTTCACCAAAAATCATGGGAAGGATTTCGCGAGCGCTATGGGCGCAAATCTCCCGACCTGCAAGCCAAAGCCCGCGTGCAAATCGAAAAAGAGCTGAAGCTGATCGAGAAGCTCAAACTCGCCGGATACTTCCTCATCGTCTGGGATATTGTCCGCTACTGCC
Source organism: Candidatus Sulfotelmatobacter sp. (assembly GCA_030038125.1). GTDB lineage: Bacteria > Acidobacteriota > Terriglobia > Terriglobales > Acidobacteriaceae > Sulfotelmatobacter. The sequence continues at coordinate 7,746 of JASHPL010000134.1, read as the reverse complement.
GCGAGCAGAACATTCTGGTGCAGGGCCGCGGTTCGGCCGCCAACAGCGCCGTCTGTTACTCGCTCGGCATCACCGCCGTCGACGCCGTCAGCATGGAATTGCTCTTCGAGCGATTTCTCTCCGAAGAGCGCGGCGAGTGGCCCGATATCGATCTCGACCTGCCCTCAGGCGACGAGCGCGAAAAAGTGATTCAGTATCTCTACAAGAAATACGGCGAGCGTGGCGCGGCCATGACCGCCAATGTCATCACCTACCGCAACCGCATGGCAGCCCGCGAAATGGGCAAGGCGCTCGGCTTCGATCCGGAAACGCTCAACAAAATTTCCGCCGCGGTCGCGACCTGGGAATTTCGCGACGAAAACGACGCGCTCGACCGCCGCTTCCGCGATGCCGGCCTCGATCTCACCCATCCGCGCTTGCGCAAATATTACGAACTCTGCCTTGCTGTGCAGGACATGCCGCGCCATCTCGGCCAGCACTCCGGCGGTATGGTTATTTGCCAGGGACAGCTCGATTCCGTTGTCCCACTCGAACCGGCGTCGATGCCCGGCCGTGTCGTCGTGCAATGGGATAAAGAAGATTGCGCCGACATGGGCATCATCAAAGTCGATCTGCTCGGCCTCGGGATGATGGCGGTGCTCAAAGATTCCATCGAGCTCATTCGCGATCACTATCGCGAAGAAATCGATCTCGCTCACCTTCCGCAAAATGATGAGCCGGTTTATTCGACTCTGCAGCAGGCCGATACGATCGGAATGTTTCAGGTGGAAAGCCGCGCGCAGATGTCGTGCCTGCCGCGCCTGCGTCCGAAAAAGTTTTACGACATCGTGGTGCAGGTTGCGATCATTCGCCCCGGGCCCATCGTCGGGCAGATGGTGAACCCATTTTTAGAGCGACGTCAAGGACGGCAGGAAGTCAGCTATCCGCATCCTTCGCTCGAACCGGTGCTCAAGCGCACCATGGGCGTGCCGCTATTTCAGGAGCAGTTGCTGCGCATCGCCATGATCGCCGCCAATTTCAGCGGAGGCGAAGCCGAGGAACTGCGCCGCGCCATGGGATTCAAACGCTCCGAGGCGCGCATGAAGCAGATTGAAGCCAAGCTGCGCGCGGGCATGACTGCCAATGGAATTTCTGCAAAAGCCCAGGATGAAATTATTCTCTCGATCACGTCCTTCGCACTCTACGGATTTCCCGAATCCCACGCCGCCAGCTTTGCTCTGCTCGCCTACGCGAGCGCCTATCTGAAATGCCATTATCTGGCTGCGTTCACCGCCGCGCTGCTCAATAATCAGCCTATGGGATTTTATTCTCCCGCGACGATCATCAAAGACGCACAACAGCACGGACTGAAGGTACTGCCCGTGGATGTGACGCGTTCGGAGTGGAATTGCGCGTTGGAGTCAGTTACGAGCCCCGTCCGAGTCCCAAGCGAATCCGTTGCCAGTACCCAGTACCCAGTTGTCAGCGCAGTCCTTGGTCGTAAATCGTCAGTCGTTAGCAAAGAATATCTGGAAACGAAAGCGAACGACCAACGACCAATGGCTGACGACCGAACTATTGCCCTACGCATGGGACTGCGCTACGTGCGCGGGATGCGTGAAGAAGCCGGGCGGGCACTCGTTCGCGAACGCTCCAATGCTCCGTTTCAATCCATTCACGATCTCACCCGACGCGTCCCCGATCTGCGCAAAGACGAACTCACTACGCTCGCCGCAATCGGCGCACTGAATGCAGTTGCCCGTGCTTCAGTCCCGAATCCCGAATCCCGAGTCCCCAAACTCCTCGACCCATCGCATTCTCTCGAGAGTCGGAATGAAAAAGTCACTGGGTTCGCTAACAACCAACGACAAACGATCAACGACCTCACTGGGAACTGGGCATCGGGTACTGACAACTGCAGTTTGGCTCGGGACTCGGGACTCAGGACTCAGGACTCAAAACTCCATCGCCGCGATGCCCTCTGGCAGGTCGAGCGCGCGGTGCGCCATGCCGGACCACTGCTTGAGCAGCACGCCGAGCCCGATTCTCCTTCGCCGCTTCAGCCCATGAACCATGAAGAGCGCCTCGTCGCTGATTTCCAAGGCACGGGACTCACTGTAGGCCCGCATCCTATGGCCTATCGCCGTGAATGGCTCGAGGCCATGGGCATTCGCCGCGCCTGCGAACTGCGCGATCTTCCCACAGGCAAGCGCCTGCGCGTCGGAGGCTGTGTCATTACCCGTCAGCGTCCCGGCACCGCCAAAGGATTTGTGTTTCTTAGCCTGGAAGATGAAACCGGAGTCGCGAACGTGATTATTCGTCCGGATTTATTTCACGAGAATCGCCTGCTCTTAACCACCGAGCGCTTCCTCGCCATTGAAGGCATTCTGCAGAATCAGGATAATGTGATTTCCGTCCGCGCCGAGCGCGTGCAGCCGCTGTTCGTCACCAAAGCCGAGACCGCATCGCACGACTTCCGCTGAAATCAGCTCACCACGGAGTCACAAGAGAACTCTTGCCAGACTCATCGACCGGTGGAAATCCGCGTGAATCCGTGGCTAAGAAGGTCCTCTAGGCCTCTGTGTCTCCGTGGTGAAAAAAACGCATTTCACTTCCCGGTATAACTCACCCTCCAGATTGAGTTCGATCCGTCGTCGCTTACCAGCAGTGAACCATCGGGCGCCACCGTCATTCCCACCGGACGTCCCCAGACATCTCCATTCGGAAGCACGAAGCCGGTGACGAAATCTTCGTAGTCGCCGCTGGCATGCCCGGTCTGATGCAGAGGCACACGAATCACTTCATAGCCCGCGCGCACCCCTTTGTTCCATGACCCGTGCTCTGACGCGAAGATGTCGCCCTGATACTCCGCGGGAAATTGTTTGCCGTCGTAAAACGCAATTTCCAGCGAAGCGTTATGCGGCTGCAACAGCACATCGGGAGTGATCACCTTATCCTTCAATTCCGGGTGCTTCCCTTTCTGCCGCGGATCCTGGTTCGGTCCCATGTACCACCAGGGCCAGCCATAGAATCCGCCCTCCTCCACGTGCGTAATGTAGTCGGGCACGAGATTATCGCCGAGCGCGTCGCGCTCATTGACCGAACACCACAACTCGCCGGTCTGCTGATTTACGCGAATGCCTCCGCCCGCGTTGCGAATGCCGTAGGCGTATACCTTCAGAATGCAATTGCTCGGATCGCAAGCCAGGATGTCGGCGCGATCGTGCTCGCCGGGATGCGTGTCGGTGTCGTCATCATTCGAGGCTGACCCGACCGCCACGAACATCCTGCTGCCATCTTTGGAAAAATCCACCGCGCGCGTCCAATGCCCGCCGCCTGCCGGCACATCGGCGATGTGCTGCGGAGGTCCGCTGGCCCGCAAATCGCCGTTGTGATACGGAAATCGAACCACCTCGGCTGTGCTCCCGATATAGACCCACTGCGGATCCGGTCCCGGAGGATAAAATGCAATCCCATACGGATCCTTCAAGCCTTCTGCGAAAACCGAGCTCTGCTCCGCCTTGCCATCGCTGGTCATGCCACGAAACACGCGAATGCGGCCCGGTTCGCTCTCCGCCAGAAAAACATCGCCATTCGGAGCCGTGCGCATCAGCCGCGGATTATTCAAGCCCCCCGCATACAGGTCAACTTTGAATCCCGGCAGCGCCACCGGCCACGCCTTCTCTGGACGCGCCACCACCTGCGGACCATTCTCCGCCGACTGGGTTGCGTACGGCGCAGGGAAATCTTTCGTCGTAATCTTCCGCGTCTTGCCCGGCCATTCATAACGGAAGTCAGTGAACGGCGCTTTTGGCGGAGGAGCTTTGAGCGTCGACGTCATCGCGGCCGGAGGCGCAGCCGGAGCCGCCGGCGGAGTTCCGTCAGATGGAGCGCCCGGTCCCATCGTCTCGACGTAGCTGATAATCTCCCAGCGCTGCTTTTCCGGCAAAAACGCCCATGAGGGCATGCCGTTGTCTTTGTCACCTTTGGTCACGAACCAGAACACCTCGCCCTGCGGCACACCTTCCAGTTTGCCGTCGACGAGCGAAGGAACGTTGCCGGTTCCCTGCCCCGATCGGCCGTGGCAAGCCAGGCAATTTCGCATATACAGCGTTTTGCCCGCCGCAGCCGCTTCTGCCTGTCCCGCGTAGGGATTCTTCAGGTTCTTGCTGGAGTCCGGCGCGTCGTGAAAGTCCTTGTCGACGGCCTGCAGATATGGAATTGAGAAAACTGTGAAAAGAAATGGAAGAACTGCGACGGAAATACTGGCGTGCACACGCATGTCTATCCTCGCAATCGGCTAAGCCAAAGTTTTGTGCCTTAGATGACCGGCTTGGTTCCCACGTTGCGATTCTATCGATTTTCAGACTTCGCCGCTGAATCTCGAAATGGTTTTGGCAAGGGCACAGCTTTAGCCGTGCCGCTGAAGCCTAAGGAAGACGTGGGCTTTAGCCCTGGGGAAAACCTCCCCCTGGCCTGAAACGCATTTTTGAAAAGCGCTGCAGTCATTTCTGGGCCCGCCGTTTCGCAAGATCATAGTCCCACCCCAATCTGCTACATTGTTGCGATATGGCTCAGGTTCTCGCCAGGTCCACTCGCAGTTTTGCCAGCGACAATAATGCCGGAGTACATCCCGAGGTTCTCGACGCGATCGTACGTGCCAATCAAGGGCATGTGATCGCTTATGGGGACGACCCTTACACGCGTTCCGCTGTCGCGAAATTCGAAGAACACTTCGGCCCTGGTATTGATGTCTTTTTCACTTTCAATGGAACCGGCGCCAACGTGCTTGGATTGCAGGCGCTGAACCGTCCCTATCATGCGGTGCTCTGTAGCGACTACGCGCACATCTACACCGACGAGTGTGGCGCGCCCGAGAAGCACCTCGGTTGTAAGCTCATCCCTCTCCCACATCAAGACGGCAAGATCACGCTGGAGGCGGTCCGCCACGCCTATCACGGCATCGGCGATCAGCACCATGTGCAGGTGCGCGTCATCTCCATCACCCAGTCCACCGAGATGGGGACTGTTTACCAGCCCGAGGAAATCGAGGCTCTGGCCCGCTTCGCGCACGAACACGACATGTTTCTGCATGTCGACGGAGCGCGAATTGCCAATGCAGCCGTCAGCCTGGGCCAGACGCTACGCCAGGCCACGCGCGCTTTGGGCGTCGACGTGCTTTCCTTCGGGGGAACGAAAAACGGCATCATGGGAGGCGAAGCCGTCATCTTTTTCGACCGCGCTCTCAGCACCGACTTTTTATACCTGCGCAAGCAAGGAATGCAGCTCGCCTCGAAGATGCGATTCATCGCCGTGCAATTCGAAGCCCTGCTCACCAACGATCTGTGGCGGCGCAGCGCCGAACACTCGAATCGCATGGCGCGCCTTCTCGAAAGCGAGCTGCGGCGCATTCCTCAGGTGCGAATCGTGTGGAAGGTGGAAGCGAATGGGGCATTCGCGCAAATTCCACGTCACGCTATTGCTAAAATCCAGGAGCGCTATTTCTTCTATCCGTGGATCGAAGAGGAGTGCATCGTGCGTTGGATGTGCTCGTTCGACACGACAGAAGATGACGTAAAAGATTTCGCCAGCGTGGTGGCGGAAGCTGTGAGAAACTAAGGAAGCGTTCCATCCGAGCTATTGATTTTTGGTCCGCGGTTGACCTACAGTGAGCCATCCCTCGCCGAACGGCTTTGGCGTGAACAATCCAGGGGTCGTTGATGAGAAGAAAGTGGGGTAGCATCCTTGTGCTCGTGGGCTTGGCAACCGGGCTCTCGAGCCTTTTCAGCTGTGCCCACAGCCAGCAGTTGGTTGCGATCCAAATTCAGCCCACTGTCCAGACGATTGGCGCCACCAATATCCCGGTCTCCGATGACGCGGGGCAACAGGTGCAACTCCGAGCTTTGGGCAGCTACATCCACCCACCCGTCACCAAGGACATCACAAACGAGGTCACGTGGGCTTCGAACGACACCCAGATGTTTACGGTCAACGCGACCGGTATGCTGACTGCCACCGGAAATGCTTGTGGAGCAACGCTCGTCTCCGCCACCGTAAACACGAACACTAGTACCGGTGGGATTTCATCCTCGGGAGCCATCGTCACCGGCTACATGACCGGGAATGTGGTTTGCTTTGAGGGCAGCGGTACCGGTACGGGACCGGAGCTAGCGGTAACCTTCGGCGGGACTGGTTCAGGAAGCGTGACAAGTAACCCAAGCGGTATCGAGTGCACAAGCCCTTCGACGTCTTGTTCGTCAGAGTTCCCCGTCGGGACCGTCGTCACCCTGACCGCGACCCCCGCGGCGGGATCGACCTTCGGTGGCTGGACGGGCTGTAGCACGGCTACTAACGTAAATCCTTGCACCCTCACTCTGGAGGCGAACACGTTCGTAACGGTAGCCTTCAACTAAATCAGTAGCGGGGATCCTCTTCCCCCAGCAATTTGCCCAGCGTGGGCTTGTGTTTTTCCGGCCTTCTCTTTTTCTCCACGACAATCTTCTCCGCCGGAGGGCGGCCCACGCGCTCCCGCGCCATCTCCTTCACGACCGTCACCGCGCGAAACGGTTTTGCTTTCTTTTTGCGCGCCATCTTCGGCCTGTTCTCATGTTGCCATAGCTTCGTGTTTACAAACCTGTAATAATCATATTTTGCGGGCTGTTACGGCTTAGCAAGTAGCCGACGACCGACGGCCAGCGACGGTTCCTATGGAAGAACGCGAATTCTTTGATGAGCGGCAAGAAAAGAAGCAAGCCACACTCAACTGTCCGCATTGCCATCAGGCGGCAGAGTACGAAATCACCTGGGTCGTCCGCACCAAGAAACGGCAACTTCCTGGCCGCGCCGACGAGCGCGATCGTGCTCGCTTCGCCAAAGCCCGCTCCTATATGGTCCGCAAAGACGACATGATGTCCTGCAAGAACATGCGCTGCCGCAAGCGCTTTGAGATTTCCGGACAGTCCACCGTGATCACGGAATAGCCATTCAGCAGTCGCGCAAGACCATCCTCGGCTCACTTCCGTTGGGCCATCCCGAACGCCCGTGCTTTCACCAGTGCGCGGAGGGATCACGCGTTTTGAGCACTTACTCTTCCGCGACGGCCTGTGCAGCCCCCGAGTGCTGAATGCTGACTGCTGGTTTATACTCTCCTGTTTGCTTTCAGGAGTTCGATCGTGAAAATCCTGGTCTGCATGAAGCAGGTGCCGCAGAAAGATGCTCCGCTCAAGCTGAACGAAAGCGGCACCTGGATTCGGGAAGACGTTTCCTACGAAGTCAATGAGCCCGATGCTTACGCGCTCGAAGAAGCGCTGCGCCAGCGCGAAAAGCATAAAGGCGAAGTGGTCGTAATCACCAGCGGCCCGGCGCGCGCGCAGCAGGTGCTGCGCGAAGCGCTCGCCAAAGGCGCCGACCGCGCCATTCATCTCGAAGACGAAAAGTTCGTCGCTCTTGACGCATTCAACACCGCAAAAGCCATCGCCGCCGCAATCAAAGAGGAGCAGTTCGATCTGATTTTCACCGGCCTGCAATCGGACGATTACGGCTACGCGCAAACTGGGGTCATTCTCGCCGAGTTGCTGGGATGGCCGCATGCCACGATCATCATGCAGATCGAAAAGACCGACACCGGCATCCGCGTCAAGCGCGAGCTTGAAGCCGGATACTTTCAGTTTGTCGACATGCCTTTGCCGGCGGTGCTGACGATTCAGTCGGGAATCAACAAGCTGCGTTACGCCACGCTGATCGGCATCAAGCAAGCGAAGAACAAAC
>JASHPL010000133.1 GCA_030038125.1 Candidatus Sulfotelmatobacter sp. | reverse complement strand
CCACTGTCTGGGCATTGCTGACGGCGATCGTAGTCGTGATGGCTCCCGTGGAGAAGTTCATCACATCTACGGCGCCGAGAATGGGATATCCAAAAATGGCCGCGCTTGGCACAGCGGCATATCCGATCGGGTTGGAATTGGGAATTACCATGCTGGAAGTTGGGCCGGGAAGTTGCACGGCCTGACCCATGTCGGTTTCCTTGGACGTGTTGACCCCATACACCGTGTTACCGGCGGAATTAAAGGCGGCGACGATGTTGCGCGCGGGCGAGATCGCCATCAGGCCCGGGGACGATCCGGCGCTGATCTCCTGCACTTTCGGCAAAGTGTCGTTGTAGCCGTTGATGATGACCAAGCCGCCGCTGGTCGTGGCGGAAGTTACAGATTGTGAAACCAGAACGCGATTGACATATCCGCTGGGCGTGCCTGCCTTCTTCGCACCACCGCACGAAAGCATACTGACCAAGGCCCACAAACCGATCACTAATGCGACAATGCGTCTTCTCAAACGGCCCGCTCCTAACACCATGAAAAAGGAAGGTTTATGTGCGAAGTTGTGGATTATATCAGAGCTTGCGCTGTGCGCGCGCCCAACTTGCGCCCGGTAGAAACACGATCGCGGACCACAGACGTCCCCATCCTTGCGCCTTCGTTTGTTTCTACGTTCCCATGCAAAACAGCGATTCCTGGTGCTCGATTGAATGCGCGAAATCCAGATACATCCTGATATCCTTAACAGACATATGCCGGTCGACTTCCTTACCCGAGTAAAACAGGCGCCAATACTCTGCGACGGAGCGATGGGAACCCTGCTCTATGCCAAGGGCGTCTTCATCAACCGATCATATGACGAACTAAACCTGTCACAGCCCGACCTGATCCGTGGCGTCCACCACGAGTATTTGCAAGCCGGAGCGGAGATCATCGAGACCAACACGTTTGGAGCGAATTCTTTTCGGCTTGGCCGACACAGCCTGACCGACAAGGTAGGCGAGATCAACCGCACTGGAGTTCGACTCGCCCGGGAAGCTGCCAAAAGCTTCGATGTTTGGGTAGCGGGATCGGTTGGCCCGCTGGGCACCAGAATCGAACCTTTGGGAAAAACGTCATTTCAAGAGGCACGTGACGCGTTCCGCGAGCAGATTGCTGCCTTGGCCGAAGCAGGAGCCGATCTGTTGATTCTGGAGACGTTTGGATATCTGGAAGAGATTCATCAGGCAATACTGGCGGCGCGCGATGTTAATGCGTCGTTGCCTATCGTGGCTCAGGTCACAATCGATGAAGATGGAAACTGCCTGGACGGCTCCGATCCGGAAACTTTTGCGCCCAAAATCGTCGAATGGGGTGCGGACGTGATCGGGTGCAACTGCAGCGTGGGGCCGGTGGCCATGCTGGATGCGATCGAGCGGGTGCGAGCAGTAACGAACCTGCCGCTCTCGGCACAACCGAATGCCGGCATTCCGCGGTCGGTGGATGGAAGGAACATCTACCTGTGTTCGCCGGAATACATGGCCAGCTATGCCCGGAAATTCGTCGCCGCCGGAGTGCGTGTGGTTGGAGGCTGTTGCGGAACGACGCCCGATCATATCCGCAAGATGAAGGCTGCTCTACGAGTGGGAGAAGCGCGGGGAAAAAGCGCAGCGGCTCATACCGGATCGAGCCAGACTGCGCCTACGGCGGTTCCAGCCGTGCCTCTTGAGAAACGATCTCTGATTGGCTCAAAGCTGGGGCGAGGCGAGTTCTTGACCATGGTGGAAATTGTTCCGCCCAAGGGAACCGACATTCGCAAGGAGGTTGAAGGCGCACGCTTTCTGAAATCTGTGGGTGTGGACGCAGTCAACATTCCCGACAGCCCGCGAGCTTCGGCTCGTATGAGTAATCAGGCCTTGTCGCTGCTGATCCAGCGGGAGGTCGGGATCGAGGCCATCCTGCACTACACCTGCCGGGATCGCAATGTGCTGGGGATTCAGAGCGACCTGCTGGGAGCGGACGCCGTGGGCATTCGCAACCTGATCTGCATCACCGGCGATCCGCCGAAGATGGGCAACTATCCCGATGCTACAGCCGTTTTCGACGTCGATGCGATTGGTCTGGTCAATGTTGTGCATAACCTCAATCGTGGGATGGATATCGGCGGAAATCCCATCGGAAGCGGGACAGGCTTTGTGATCGGAGTGGGAGCCAATCCGGGTCATACCGATCTCGAAGAAGAGATACGCCGATTCGAGTACAAAGTGCAGGCTGGGGCTGAATACGCGGTCACGCAGCCGGTCTTCGATCTTCGATTGCTGGAGAACTTTCTGCGCCGCATCGAACACTGCCGGGTCCCCGTAGTAGCGGGGATCTGGCCGCTGGTCAGTGTACGTAACGCCGAGTTCATGAAAAACGAGCTGCGGGTATCGGTGCCGGATTCGATCTTAGAGCGCATGGCGCGAGCACAGAATCCCGAGGCGGCCAGAGCGGAGGGGGTAGCAATCGCCAGAGAAATGCTGATTGCCGCGCGCCAGATGGTTCAGGGAGCGCAAATCAGCGCTCCGATGGGCCGTTACACCTCGGCGGTCGACGTTTTGGAAGCACTCGGGACGGCTCGCCCTCTCACTTCGGCATGATTCCCGAACCGGGAGCTTCAGCCACGTAAATTTTGATGTGTCCTAGAAAAAAGACTGGACATCTCACTGGTATCGTTGCATTAAAATAGAGTGACGGAGCAAAAACCCGTTGGCCAAATTTGAAGAGTGCATCCAGCGACTGGAGAAAATTGTTCAGGAGCTGGAAAAGGGAGAAGTTTCTCTGGAGAAATCTCTGACGCTCTTTGAAGAAGGCATGCAGCTCTCCTCCGCCTGTCGGAAGGAGTTGGAACAAGCGGAAGGGAAAGTCGAGATTCTGCTCAAGAAGAACGGGAAGCTCCAGGCCGAACCCTTTGAGCCGTCGTCGGAGAAAACACCAGTCCGCCGATAACGCGATGCTACTCCGACTGCCGCTCGTGAATTGAGTTGTCTGTGGAGTTGAGGGTGTCCCAGCCCGCCCCGCAGCCTTAGTCAAGCGTTGACGCCCGCCGTTGACGAAGATCGGGGGTTTTCATGGGTCAAAGCGTAGTGGTTCTGGAAACTGACCCCAAGCTGGCGCAGTCGCTTGCTGGTGGACTGTGCTCTCACTTTTCAGTGCACCTAACCCGATCCCGCGAAGAACTCCGGGAACGGCTCGCCAAACATAATCCGCAGGCCGTGGTTCTCAATATCGAGGACTGGCGGCTTGTCGATGTGCAAACTCTGCATCAGGATTTTCCATCCCTGCCCATCGTCTGCACCCATCGTGTCCCCGATGAAGAGATGTGGATGGCAGCGATGGACGCGGGTGCCAGCGACGTCTGCCCTGCTGATGACGTGGCCAACGTGCTAACTTCGGTCCGCCGCAGCATGGGAAGCACGCAAGGCGCGGCCGCATAATACTTCACCTTTCACCAGCCACGAGGACGCCTGCGGGCGTCCTTCTCTTATTTCCCTCGTTTTCGTCGGGTCGGATCAACTCTTGTTTCCGCTCGCCTTGCTATACTGCCTGCTCATGTTGAGAGAAACACTCGAGCGCGGGCAGCATGCCACCGATGCGGCGCTCGACCGGCTCATACCGCTCGAAACAGAGCCTCCCGCTTCGATCCACAAGGCCATGCGGCATAGTGTGTTCGCCGGAGGCAAGCGGTTGCGCCCGATCCTCTGCATCGAAGCTGGGCGCATGATTGCGGGTTCGTTGCCGGCGGGAATCGAAGACTTGGGCGCGGCACTGGAGATGCTTCACACGTATTCACTCATTCACGATGACCTGCCCGCGCTCGATAACGACGATCTGCGCCGAGGGCGTCCGACGTGCCACAAGGTGTTCGGCGAGGCTATTGCAATTCTGGCGGGAGATGCTTTGCAAACACAGGCTTATGAAATCCTGGCGCTCTTGAAGTGCCCACCGGAGTCGCGCGTGCGGATCATCGCCGAGATTGCCCATGCTACCGGAACCATTGATGGCATGATCGGCGGGCAAGTCGTTGACCTCGAGGCCGAACATTCGCATCCCGCGGCGGAAATGCTGGAATACATCCACCGATCGAAGACCGCAGCGCTCATTACGGCGAGTTTAATCAGCGGAGGATTATACGCAGGTGCAAATGACAGCCAAGTGCAGAAACTGCGCGCTTTCGGACTGGCGATTGGGTTGGCATTTCAAATTGTCGACGATGTGCTCGATGTCACCCAGACTTCCGAACAATTAGGAAAGACTGCCGGCAAGGATACGGCTTCGGAGAAGGCGACTTATCCGGCACTCTTCGGGATCGAAGCCTCGCTTCGGAAAGCCGACGCACTGGTCGACGATGCATTCGAACAACTAAAAACATTCGGTGGCCGTGGGGAGACTCTGAAAGAATTGGCGCGGTTTCTGGTGGAGCGCAAGAACTGAGCCGTTCTTTTTTCGAGGCCAGGCAGTTCATTCGCACATTCGTTCGATGCAATGACATGGATCTTCCAAGGCTCGAAACTCCGCGACTGCAAATGCGTCCATATCGCGAAGCCGACATCCCGGAATTGGTGCCGCTGATCGGCGCTCGCGAAGTAGCGGCGACAACGGGACGCATTCCATATCCCTACGGCGAGAAGGACGCTCGCGCATTCCTTGCCAGCATCGAAAATGCCGACGAAGTACGGCTGAGCATCAGACTGCGGACGGATGACCGGCTTATCGGCGGAATCGGCCTGCGCCTCAACGTGGAGCATCATCATGCTGAACTCGGCTATTGGCTGGGGGTTCCGTATTGGGGAAATGGTTATGCCACCGAGTCTGCAAGGGAAATGCTGCGCTATGGATTTCAGGAGCTTGGGTTGCACCGAATCTTCGCGTCACACTTCAAAAACAATCCGGCATCGGGCGGCGTTCTGAAAAAATTGGGTATGCTCTATGAGGGTTGCCAGCGAGAACATGTTTGCAAGTGGGACCAGTTCATCGACTCGGAGTTGTATGGAATCTTGCGACGCGATTGGGAACTGCTCGGGTAAGGAAATATGACCTCAGTTCCGACCACTCCATCACTCGACATACTGGCTCTCGCTGCGCACCGCGATGACGTGGAGCAGACGTGCGGGGGGACGCTGCTGAGAGCCGCAGAGCGTGGGCAACGGACGGGCATTCTCGACCTGACCCAGGGCGAGATGGGCACGCGGGGCACCGCAGAAGAGCGTGCCCGCGAAGCGGCGGACGCGGCAAAGATTCTCGGCGTGAGCTGGCGGCGAGCGCTCGACATCCCCGACGGGCGGGTTGAAAACACCTGGGAAAACCGGCTTAACGTCGCAGCTATGATCCGCGAAACGCGGCCACACGTTTTGATCCTGCCTTACTGGAAGGGGCGACATCCGGATCACTACACCGCTTCGATTCTCGGGTATGAGGCCTGCTTCCTGGCAGGGCTCGGTAAGCTGGGGATCAGGGGCACGGGATCAGGGGTCAGTGCTAGCGACGCCGAGTTGCTTCCGCCGCATCGCCCTTTCAAGATTATTTACGCGACGCTTTATTACGACGTCCGTCCTACCTTCGTCGTGGATATCAGCGAACAATTCGAAGGCAAGTTCGCTTCGATCATGGCCTACACGTCGCAGTTCACCGATCAGGAGGCCGGCAAGGATCTGTTCCCTGCGCACGAGGAAATCCGCACGCGGGTCTCGGCCATGGCCCGTTTTTACGGCATGCTCGGCGGGGTAACATATGCCGAGCCGTTTCTTCAGAAAGAAGTTGGTCTGGTCGAAGATCTGTTGTCGATTCCCGTAAAATCCATGTAGCGAACTGGATGTCTCCGGATTGTTGCCGAATAGACGCGGAAGCTATTTTTTTAGCGCTACCGCTAGTCCATCGCGTATCGGCAGAATTGTCGTATAAAACTCTGGGGATTCAGAAAGCTTGCGGTTGAATTCGAGAATGGCTTTGGTCTTTGGGTCGCTCGCGTTCTTCTCGGCCACGCTCCCGCTCCACAGCACGTTATCTGTAATAAACAATCCGCCCTTGCGCAGGCGTGGGGAAACCAGGCGCAGCACGCGCGGATAATCTTCTTTGTCGACGTCGTTGAAGATCACATCAAACTCCTGCTTCTGCTCGGACAAGAACTCCAGCGCGTCGCCAGTATGCAGCGTGATTCGATCCAGAACTCCGGCGCGATGGAAGTAGCCGCGAGCGCACTCGGCATTTTTCGGGTCGCCGTCGGTATAAATAACGCGGCCCTTTTCGCCCACGGCCTGCGCCCACCAGATCGTTGAATATCCGATCGCCGAGCCCAATTCGCAAATTGTTTGAGCCTGAATCATCAAGGCCAATTGCTGCAGGATGCGCGCCACGGCCGGGCCAACGATCGGTACCTTGTGCTGGGTGGCATACTCCTCCATCTCGACCAGAACTGCTTCCCGCTTGGGCCGCATCGAGTAGAGATAATCGTCAACCGGACCGGTCGTTGTATAACCGTAATGCCTCCAAGTTGGCGGGGACTGTTTCTTGCTTTGGGCCACTCGTTTTCCTTTCAGACATGCGCCATTTGTAATTCGGTGACGGTGACGCCGGGCTTCATCTCCATGACTTCAACCTGCGGCACAAGTTTCTGCACTTGGCTGGGCCGTCCGGTTAGTACAGGGAACGTACCGAAATGCATGGGAATGAGAATCTTCGGCTGGAGGAGTTTGCAAGCGTAGGCGGCTTCGCGCGGTCCCATGGTGTAGTGATCGCCGATGGGCAGCATGGCAATCTCCGGCGTATACAGCTCGCGCATGATTGCCATGTCGCCAAAGACGTTGGTGTCGCCGGCGTGATAGATCTTCACTCCATTCGAAAATTCGATTACATAGCCACAAGCTTCGCCGCCGTAAATGAGTTCGTCGCCGTCCTGAATGCCGCAGGAATGGTCAGCGTGAACCATGGTCACTTTTATATCCGCGACGGTCTGGGTGCCACCCTTATTCATTTCGGCGACCTGCTTCGCACCTTTCTTTCCTAACCATCGCGCCAGTTCGGGAATTCCGACGACGACCGGATTGTGCTGCCGGATGATTTCGACCGCATCGCCGATGTGATCTCCGTGACCATGCGTGCACAGCAGCACATCGACTTTCTTGACCTGCTTGTCAGACTCCGGGCACATGGGATTGCCCATAATCCATGGATCGACGATGACCGTCTTGCCGCCTGGAGTCTCAATGCGGAAGGTAGCGTGTCCTAACCACGTAAGTTGGATGCCGTTCAGATTCATGCGCAAAACTCCTTGCCGTATAGCAATTAGCTGCTTGCACTCTACAATTCGGCGGTCAGCATTCCCGACAGTCGAGGTTTCCTGGAGGCCATGAGCGACGTGAGCTTATGTCGATGCTGACTGCTGCTTTACCGGTTCACCTAGTTTAATATGAAACGCCATGACAGACCTCAAAGTGCTGATCAAGCGGGATGAGATTGCCAGGCGCGTCAGCGAACTCGGCGCGCAAATCACCAAGGATTTCGAAGGCCAGTCGATTATTTTTGTGGGAGTTCTCAAAGGCGCTGCCATTTTCTTGTCGGATCTCGCGCGGCAGGTGAAGCTCGATGCCACCTTCGATTTCATTGGCGTCTCCAGTTATGGTAATCGGCCGAGCCCAAAACAAGAGCTCAAAAGCGGATGGGACTCTACCGGCGAAGTGAAATTGACCAAAGATGTCGACCAGTCGATGAAGGACAAGAACGTGATTGTGGTGGAAGATATTCTCGACACCGGCTTGACGCTCACGTTTCTCAAGAAGTTGCTCCAGGCGCATCAACCGCGTTGCCTCAAGATCGCCGCTCTGCTCGATAAGCCTTCGCGCCGCAAACTTCCGCTCGAAGGAGATTACGTCGGCTTCAAGATTCCCGATGAATTCGTGGTGGGCTACGGCCTGGATTACGCCGAGAAGTATCGCAACCTTGCCGACATTTGTGTGGTGCCGCGAGAGTAGTTCGGCAGGAACGCGGCCGGTGCGGCACGGTTCCCAGCATTCCCGCTCGCGCAGAACGCGGCTGTTATCATACGAAGTTATCATACGAAACATGGGTTCCGTTCTCTCCCAACCAGAACGCTTGCCGGTCGAGTCGTTGCTGCTCGAGATCGCCGACGCGCTCGCCACATCCCTCGATCTTGATACGACCGTGCGCCGCGTTGCCGAACTCGTGCGCAAAGTCATCGATTATGAAATTTTTGCGATCTTGCTTCTGAATGAAAAGACGCAGGAATTGCGTTTCCGTTTTCAGATCGGTTATCCGCCGGAAATCGCCGAGCGCAGCCGGATCAAAGTCGGCGAGGGGGTCACTGGACTGGCGGCACAAAGCCGGCAAGCAGTGCTCATTGACGATGTGACTTCGGATCCGCGTTACATTGCGGCTGTGCCCAATGTACGCTCGGAACTGGCGGTGCCGCTGATCACTAAGAATCGTGTGATTGGCGTGATCGACATCGAGGCGCGCGCCCCCGGATATTTCACCGAGGAGCACAGCCGGCTATTGACGCTGGTCGCGTCGCGGGTAGCAGCGGGAATCGAGAATGCTCAGCTCTACACTCGCACCACCAAGCAGGCGCGAATCCTGCTGCTCTTGAACGAAATTGCGCGCGAGCTGACATCCATTCTCAATCTGGACGAACTGCTGGGGCGCATCGCGGAACTCGTGCGGCGGCTGATCGATTACCAGATGTTCAGCATTCTGCTGCTGGATGCCACGGGCCAGAAGCTGCAGCACCGATTCTCGCTCCGCTTTAATGAGAATATCCATCTGAAGCATGAAATTCCGCTGGGCCGCGGGCTGGTCGGCGTCGCCGCTGAAACCCAAAAGGCTGTTCTCGTGCCGGACGTCAGCAAGGATCCACGCTATATTCAGACCAATCCGGAAACCCACTCCGAGCTCGCAGTCCCTCTGATTTACAAAAGCAAAGTCATCGGCGTACTCGATCTGGAGCACACCCGGCGTGGCTTTTTCACCGAAGATCATAAACGTACGATGACCACGCTAGCGGCGCAAATCGCAATTGCCATCGAGAACGCGCGCCTGTACGAGGAAATTGAGCGGCAAGAGCGGCGCCTGGAGCGGGATTTAACCCTGGCGCGCGAGTTGCAAGTCCGCCTTCTGCCGCAATCGCGACCGAAGCTGGCGCATCTTGATGTCGCCGCGAAATTCGTTCCCGCCCGCACCATAGGCGGCGATCTCTACGATTTCATTCCTTATTCCATGTCCCGTCTCGGACTGGTCGTGGGAGATGTCAGCGGCAAAGGCGCTCCGGCAGCGATTTACGCGGCACTGGTGAGCGGAATCCTGCGTTCGCATGCGCCCATCGAACCCTCCCCGGCCGAGATGCTTTCGGCCGTCAACCTTTCGTTGGCAGACCGCCGCATCGAGGCGCAATTCGTATCGCTTATCTATGCCGTTTGGGACGATCAGCGGCGGATTTTGACCGTGGCCAATTCCGGCTTGCCTCGACCAATCTACGTGCATGGCGGAAAGAACGAAGTCATCGAGGCCACCGGTTTGCCGCTGGGATTGTTCGATGAAGCGGAATACGATGAGTTCGAATTTCGCATGAAGCCGGGGGAAATGTTCGTCTTCTTCAGCGACGGGATTCTGGATGCGCGCAATCGCAAAGGAGAATTGTTCGGACGCGGGCGCGTCGAACAGATCGTGGCCGACTGCGCGCACAAGTCCGCGGATTGCGTGGTGGACGCGCTGTTCAAAGCCGTGGCCGAGCATTCCGCCGGGGTTGAAACTTTCGACGATCAAACCGTGGTTGCCATCCGCGTGCATACCGCAGGTCACGTCCCGTCAAAAAAGAAATGAGCCCCGAGACTCAGGCTGCAACTATCGGACGACCGCCCGGATTTGTTTTTCGCAATTCGAATAGCGGACGGAGTGGCGTTCACGTCTCCGAGTTATATTGCGAAGGCGTCAGCGTGGCAGCGCTGGCAAAGCGCTACGGAACTCCGCTTTACGTCTATTCCGGAAGCATGATCCGAGAGCGCTATGAAACCTTCGATCATGCCTTTCGCGACCTGCCGCACACCGTTTGCTATTCGGTAAAAGCAAATTCCAATCTGAGCATCCTGCGCTTACTGGCAAAAGTTGGATGCGGGTTTGATGTCGTTTCGGGCGGAGAATTGCTGCGTGTTCTGGCTGCCGGTCGCAGGGCCGCAAAACGGGTAGTGTTTTCGGGCGTAGGGAAAACACAGGAAGAATTGCGTGCGGCACTGAAAGCGGGAATTCTCCTGTTCAACGTGGAGAGTGAATCGGAGCTATCAGCCGTTGCAGCGTGCGCGCAAGGCTCGCGAAAAAATGCGCCTGTCGCGCTCCGGGTAAATCCTGATGTCGCTGCCGAAACTCATCCGTACATCTCTACCGGGTTGCGGCAGCACAAATTCGGTGTTCCGCTTCGCGAAGCCCGATTCCTGTATGCGAAAGCAGCGGGCATGCCCTATTTAAGCGTACGCGGGGTCAGCGTGCACATCGGCTCGCAAATCACCGATGTCGCTCCCTTCCGCGATGCTCTCAGCCGGGTGGCGGAATTGGTGCGTGAACTGCGTCGCGACGGTCACCAGATCGATTACGTGGATGCCGGCGGTGGCCTGGGAATCGCCTATGACAAGCCTGAGCCGTCTGACTTTTCTCGCTGCGCGGCTTCGTATGCGCAAGCGATCACCGAACCGTTGCGCAGCTTAGGCGTGCGGTTGCTGCTGGAGCCGGGCCGATCCATCCTCGGTCCGGCTGGCGTATTGATTACATCTGTCATTTACGAGAAAGCGAACGATGGCAAGCGATTTTTGGTTGTCGATGCCGCCATGAATGACTTGCTTCGTCCGGCACTCTATGGCGCCTATCACGAGATCATTCCCGTCCGCTCGAACCCCGTGGCGAGATCTCAAGTCGTCGACGTCGTTGGTCCGGTATGCGAAACTGGCGACTTCTTAGCGCGGGATCGCGAGTTGCCCGAAGTCAAAGAACGAGATCTGCTGGCGGTCTTGGATACCGGCGCCTACGGCATGGTGCTCGCGTCAAATTACAATACGCGCCCCCGGCCCGCCGAAGTATTGGTGACGGGCAAATCGGTGAGAGTGATTCGCCGGCGTGAGAAGATTTCGGATTTGCTCCGCTTGGAACTATGATTGTGCCGAGCCGCTTATTCCGAGAATCCTTCGTGATTCTCCCGTTCACCCCACTTCAGCTTGCTGCGCAGAACCTGGAAAAAATCCGTTCCTGTGCGAAATAGATTTACCTGATGTTCGGATCGCCGGCAGCGCACGCGATCGCCATCACAGAGATCCAGGCCAGGCTGGCCATCGAGGCTGAGGTAGGCAACTTCTTCCTCGCTGCGCAGCAAGATCTCGATCTCCACCGAATCCGGCACCACTATCGGCCGATGCGTCAGCGAATGGGGCGCCACTGGAGTAATGACGAACGCGTTGACCGTCGGCATCAGCACCGGCCCGCCAGCAGATAGGGAATATGCGGTTGATCCGGTTGGAGTGGCAACGATGAGGCCGTCGGAGCGGTAGCTGGAGACGAACTTCTTGTCGATGAAAACCTCGTAAGTGTTCAGTCGCGCGAGCGTTGTCTTGTTTACCACCGCATCATTAAAGACATAGTGACTGCCGCACACCTTATGATCGCGCAGCAGGTCACATTGCATCAGCGACCGGTGTTCGACGGTTGCGCGCCCTCGCGTGATCGCCTCCAGCATCGGATAAAGCGAGGGCAACGACACCTCCGTCAGAAATCCCATTGTGCCCAGGTTTACGCCGAGCAAGGGAACATCAATCGGCGCCGTCGCTCGCGCTGCTGAAAGTAAGGTGCCGTCGCCCCCCAGAACAACGACCAGATCAAGCCGACGCGAGGCGAGTTGCTCGCGCACCACTACTTCCGGCCCGTTCGCGTAGTTCGCCGATTCCTCGTCGAGAATCGCTCGATAACCGTGCTCCGCCAGCCAGGCCAGGAGTCCAGGAATCACCTCCCGGACTTTGGGGCGATTGGGGCGTGAAATGATAGCCGCAGTTTTCTGAGCAGACGGCTGTACACCGGCCATAGGAAAGAAAGATTGTACCGAAGTTGAGGATTCGCCTGCATTTCCGGACTCTAAAAGCAGCCGTATAGCAGGAACTCGCGATTTCCTTCCGCTCCGAGAATCGGCGATTCGATCACGTCTGTTTGTGCAGTACCGAGAGCTGTCAATGCCACTCGCACTTTGTCGACCGCCGAGCGTTGTGCTTGGTCGTCGCGAACGATTCCGTGTTTACCCACGTGTTCCCGGCCTACCTCGAATTGCGGCTTGACCAGCACTACGATCATGCGCCCTTTTCGCGCGGCGGGTGATATAGGAAAACCGGCGGCGATTACGGCAGGAAGCACCAGCGTCGCGGAGATAAACGACACATCCATGGCAATGAAATCCACCATCTCGCCGAGATCTTGCGAAGTGAGGTAGCGAGCGTTGGTTTTCTCCAACAACCGTACGCGAGAGTCTTGCCGAAGTTTGAAGTCCAGCTGACCGTAACCGGTATCTACTGCGATCACACGTGCCGTCCCATGCTGCAAGAGGCAGTCGGTGAAGCCTCCAGTAGAGCAGCCGACGTCCAGACAGACTTTTCCGGTGACGTCGATTTTCCAGTGCGCAAGAGCGTGTTCCAGTTTGACGCCGCCCCGGCTGACATATTTCAAATCCGACCCGAGCAGCCGGATCGTCGAATCCTCCGCGACTTGCGCTCCGGCCTTGTCGAGTTTTTGATCATTGACCAGAACTTTGCCGGCAAGAATCAGAGCCTGAGCGCGTTCGCGGGATCGCGCGAGCCCACGATCCACCAGCAGTCTGTCGAGTCTGAGTTTCACCGGGCGTGTGCTTGGAGTTCAGATCACCACGGAGAAAAAGAGATTAGCGCAGCTGCACGATCGGCATTGCTCCTTGTCTTCGTGCCTCCGCGGTCAGAAAAGCACTGAGAGGTACTACCCTGAAAGTGCCAGCACTCGCTCCGGTGCAAAGTGCTGAAGCATCTCTCAGTGAGTTACTTACGAAGATAGCGTGCCGCTTTTCCACAGAAATTTCCACCAACATGTTGAAAACTTCCGGAGCAAAGTGCAGAGAGACGAAAGCTCGCTGTACGGACGCCTTGTCCGACAGGTTGCCGTCGATTAACCGGCGACCTCTTCCAGCAGCTTTTGATCAATATCGAAGTTGGCGTGAACGTTCTGCACGTCGTCGTGCTCTTCGAGCGCTTCCATCAAGCGAATCATCGTGTTCGCGGCTTGGCCTTCGAGCTTGATGTAATTCTGTGGAATCCATGCCACACTCGACGATGCTGGTTCGATTCCGGCTTTCTTTACAGCGTCCAGCACGCTCTCATAGGCGCTGGGTTCGGTCACGATTTCCCAGTTGTCGCCGTCGTCGTTCAGATCCTCACCTCCGGATTCAAGAACGATGTTCATCAGATCGTCCTCTTTTGCGGAGCTCTTGGGAACCAAGATGTCGCCCTTCTTATGGAACATCCAGGAAACCGCGCCGGCCTCGGCCATGTTGCCGCCATTCTTGCCAAAGACGTGGCGAATTTCGCTGACCGTGCGATTGCGGTTGTCGGTGTTGATATCAAGCAGGATCGCGACCCCGCCGGGGCCGTAGCCCTCGAGCGTAAATTCCTCATAGGTCGCGCCGGGCAGTTCGCCGGTACCCCGCTGGATGGCGCGCTTGATATTGTCGGCCGGCATGTTCTCCGCCTTGGCCGCGGTGATGGCGGTGCGCAGCCGCGGGTTGGTATCCGGATCGCCGCCGTTCTTTGCGGCAATCGAAATTTCCTTGATGAGGCGCGTGAAAATCTTGCCGCGCTTGGCGTCCAGCGCGCCCTTCTTGTGCTTAATCGTGGCCCATTTTGAATGGCCGGACATAGTTCGACCTCGTATCTATAAGTCTATCTTTAAAGATCTTGGATGGAGCAGGACTCGCCTTTAGAGGAAATCACAGGATAGCCTCGGTAGTGACGCAGGCGAAACAAAAGTATAGCACGCCAGATTACCAGAAGGTCTATGGATCCGTCCGGATCTGAGGCAATCCAAACGCCGATGATCCATCCGAGACGGCCACTTTTGACGCCAGTCCCAGAGGGTCGATCGGTCAGAATCAAGAACGCTCGTCGCGGCGCAGGCCAGACTTGAACCGGTCACTATCCTGCTAGTGGCTAACACTGAATTAGGCCCCTACCCTTGCCGCTTTTTCACATTCCCGTAACAACTCTTGCGTATGGTTGTGCGCTATCGGGATCCGCGCGCCGTTCCGGCTGAGTCGAGATCAACTCTACAATCAGGAGCTCATGTCTATGGCAACCGTAGCAGCACCGGCAATCCAGGAGAAACTCAGCCGGCGTCCAGGAATGATCGGCATCATTGGATTTGGTATCGTCTTCATTATCGGCGTGATTTACTCCGCCTCTCATCTACTTTCCGATCTCTCCACTGTTCACTCTGCCTCGATCACCCCCTACGTTTTACTCGGAATCGCCCTGATGGTGGCTCTTGGCTTTGAATTCGTGAATGGCTTTCACGACACTGCCAATGCCGTAGCTACGGTGATTTACACGCACTCGCTCGAGCCGCACATGGCGGTGGTGTGGTCCGGTTTGTGGAATTTTCTTGGCGTGATGACTTCGAGCGGGCTTGTGGCCTTTGGCATCATTTCCCTCTTACCGGTCGAACTGATTCTGCAGGTGGGCAGCAA
>JASHPL010000132.1 GCA_030038125.1 Candidatus Sulfotelmatobacter sp. | reverse complement strand
TGGGGCTATCGAGTCGAGACGGCCCGCGACGGCGTCGAAGGACTGGAGAAGGCCACACAGTGGTCGCCGTCGATCGTGGTCACGGATCTCAAGATGCCGCGCATGGGCGGCATCGAACTGCTCGGTCAATTGGCAGAACAAGCCCAGACCGTCGCCGTCATCCTGGTCACCGCGCAGGGGACAATCGACAGCGCC
The DNA here is from genome assembly GCA_030038125.1 of Candidatus Sulfotelmatobacter sp. Classification (GTDB taxonomy): domain Bacteria; phylum Acidobacteriota; class Terriglobia; order Terriglobales; family Acidobacteriaceae; genus Sulfotelmatobacter. The sequence goes on along the minus strand of JASHPL010000132.1, from coordinate 8,515 downwards.
GTCCAGGCGATGCGCATGGGGGCATACGATTACGTCACCAAGCCCATCGATACCGGCCGTCTGCGCACGATACTGGCCAACGCTTCAGCCCTGCTCGGCACTCGCGCCGAACTGGAAGCTACGCGACGCCGCTTGCGCGACTCCGGATCGCTGGGACGGTTGAGCGGTTCGTCCCGCAAAATGCAGGAGATTTTTCGGTTGGTCGAAATGGTCGCTCCCAGCACCGCCTCCGTGCTGATCACCGGCGCCAGCGGCACAGGAAAGGAACTCGTGGCGCGAACCATCCACGAACTCAGCCCGCGCAAAGACCGTCCTTTTGTGGCCATCAATTGCGCTGCGATTCCCGAGACTTTGATGGAAAGCGAGATTTTCGGCCACGAAAAAGGAGCTTTCACCGGCGCTTTGGAACGCCGCACCGGGTGTTTCGAACTGGCCGAAGGGGGCACCCTGCTGCTGGACGAAATCGGCGAAATGCCGGTCGGTACTCAGGCCAAGCTGCTGCGGGTTCTGGAAGATCGAAAACTGCGGCGGTTGGGCAGTAAGGTAGAAACTCCGGTTGATGTTCGAGTGCTCGCCGCCACCAACAAGATTCCCGACGAAGCGGTGGCGCGCGGCGAGTTGCGCAGCGATCTCTACTACCGTCTGAACGTATTCAACATCCATATGCCTCCGCTGCGCGAGCATAAAGAGGACATTCATGGGCTCGTTCAACTTTTGCTGGCGGAGATGAGTGAAAAACATGGGCGTAAGGTTGGCGCGATTAGTGAGGCCGTGTTGAACCAGTTCAACAGTTATTCCTGGCCGGGCAATGTTCGCGAGTTGCGCAACACCATCGAGCGCGCGGTCATTGTCTGTGATGGAGGAGTGATTGAAACCCGGCATCTGCCGCCCGGATTTGGGCAAGCTCCGCTGCGCGCCGCCGCCAATGATCCAGATGCGGTTCGGCTAGGCGTGGGTACCACCGTCGAAGAAGCGGAAAAAATGCTCATTCTGAAAACACTCGAAGCCACCAGCAACAACAAGACGCGTGCCGCGGAGATTCTCGGCATCAGCCTGAAAACGCTGCACAACAAATTGAAGGAGTACGGCGGTGCTGCTCCCGATCCTGCTGCCGGCAAGGAGGAAGCGCCGGTAACCTAAATTAGAGCTCGATTCGCTCTTGCCGCTTAATTCGCCACTTCTATGCTGCGCAGAAAAACCATTATCGTGATGACCATCACCTTCATGGTGACCCTGATGGTGTCGGCATTCTCCTACCTCTACATCTCGCAAATTCTGCGCCTTCGCATCACCAATGCAGATGAGACGGCAAAACAACTGACGCGGCAACTAGCCTACGCCGCCGAAAATGATCCTCCTGATTTCAGCAGCACTCCCGTCGACACCACGGACCCGGTCGCCGTTCGCAGGGCGATTTCAGGATATCTGCAGGGTGATATCGACCTTAACAACATGCTGCAATCCGCGCGCGGAAGCTGGACTTTTCTCATGGACGCCGCCATTATCGGTCCCGACGGAAAAGCGCTGCTGCATACGGACGCCAACATGGTCGGCAAAGTTGTTCCCCGGCGCCCGGATTTCCAGCGCGTTTTGAGCGCGCGTTTTCCGGAGCAACTTCGCATTATCTATGGCCCTCCGGCTGTCTACGATGTCAGCTACGATCTTCATCTCGCGGGTGAGCCCTTTGGCAACATTCGCATCGGTGTATCGCCGGTTTTTCTTGAGCAGGAGATCAATCTCAAGATCATGCACTCGCTGTACTTCTCGATCGCAGCCATTTTCGCTTCGCTGATTCTTTCCGCCGGCATCTCGAACCTGGCGCTCGGACCGTTGAAGGAAATCAGCCGTAATCTCGACGACATGGCCGGAAGCGACGAAGCAGATCTCGCCTCGGATTCTTCCGGTCACGACGAATACGGTCTGGTGACGTTGAAAATCGCCAACCTTGGCCGGCAGATTCGTGACAGCAAGGAAATCTTTTCCGCCCTCAAGGACAACGTCGACCAGCTGATGTCGAAATTACAGGATGGGCTGATGCTGTTCACTCGCGATACTCGCGTAGTGCTGGTGAGCGCGCCGGTAGAGACTTTTCTTGGCCGTCCGCGCACAGAATTGCTGGGCCGCACCGCCGACCAGATTTTCGATCGCAATTCTCTGCTCGGAGCCGCGGTGCTCGATGCCTTCGAACGACGCTGGGCGCTGTCCCAACGGGAATTCGAAGCGGCCGATGGAAAGCAGATTCAAGTTTCGCTCGATTTCGTGCAGGAGAAGAACTCGCAGATTGGAGCCCTGCTCATCATGCGCGACACCGAGTCGGTTCGCCGCCTCGGAGATGAGATCGAAATGTCTCGCCGGCTCTCAGCCAGCGGCCGCCTGACACGCGGCGTCGCCCACGAGGTTAAGAATCCGATTAACGCCATCGTGCTCCACCTCCAGCTGCTGCAGAACAAGCTCGCGCAGCAGGAACCCGACACGCGCCGCCACATGGATATTATCGAAAGCGAAATTCATCGCCTCGACCGCGTGGTGCAAACCCTGGTGGATTTCACCCGTCCGCGCAATTTACATTTGGAAGAAGTTGATTTGAGACGCTTGCTCGACGATGTCGCGCAACTCGCCGCCCCCGACGCGGAACAACACGGCGTCACCGTTCAGCGGCAAAGGGCCGGCGCTCCGCTGCCCGTCAAGGTCGATGTCGATCTGATGAAGCAAGCCCTGCTCAACGTCGTCATTAACGGAGTCCAAGCTATGCCCAACGGAGGTCTGCTCACCATTTCGGCACGGCGCGAACATGACGTCATCATCACCGAAGTGAGCGACCAAGGAGGCGGCATTCCGCAGGATGTGCAGGACAAGATCTTCGAACTCTATTACACAACCAAGAAAGATGGCAGCGGAATCGGATTGGCTCAGACCTACCAGATCCTTCAGTGGCACTATGGGTCCATCAATTTTCAATCGATCCCGGGAAAAGGAACGACTTTCCGCTTTCATATTCCGTCTGCCGAATCCAACGACAAATCCGCAAGCGAATACACCGCTGACGCCGCTCAGCGCGGCGCCTGAACGCGGCATACCGTTGTACTTTAGTACCTGCATCGTTCCGCGCGCGGTACACGCGGAAGCGTAGAATCAACTCTTGGATCTCATTCGTCCAGCTCGTCTATGACTCTTGCCTTCATCCTTTTCATCGGCCTTTCGTTCGGCTCGCCGCTTCCTCCACAGGCGACAACCACCGGACAGCAAGCCGAGTCTCAGCCTGCCACGAACGATAAGACCGGCTCAGCGAGTCAAGGACAGACGGATCAGGTAAATTCCGCAACTCCGAACACATCGGAAACATCCAAGCCAACCGCTGCCGCGAACTCACCCAAATCTTCTACTCCAAGCCACGCGCCAGCTAAGAAAGCTCGCGCGACCACCGCTTCAGCCAACTGCCCGAGCACTTCTCCATCGAAGAGTGAATCATCGAAGGGCACTGCCACCGAAGCTCAGACGAAGACTTCATCCGCGAAGGATTCACCCAGCGGCAAGAAACCGCTTTCTACGACTGCCTCCAATTGTCCGCCCAAAAAAGTGATTGTGCCCCAGGGAGGCGCTTCCACGCCCGATATTGAGCTCGTGGGCGGTGCGGCAGGTTCACAGGCGTCGAACGAGCGCAAGTCGGCCAGTGAGATGCTGCAATCGACTGAGACAAATCTGGAGCAAATTGAAGGCGCTCAGCTCAACTCCAGCCAGCAGGACATGATCAAGCAGGTGCGCCAGTTCATGGCACAGTCCAAAACTGCCGCGGACGCCGGTGATCCGGATGGTGCGCGTACCCTGGCCTGGAAAGCGCAGTCGCTTTCCGAACAACTGTTGAAAAACCAGAAATGAATTTGCTGCCAAGAGCAAGCTGCTGTTCTCCTGCCGAGTGCGGATTTTGACTTTCACAAATCTGAATGCGGGTTCCCATCCAACGCGACGTTCGTTGGGGTGGGGACTTCTGACTTTGAGATTGGGCGTCCGCGTGACCGGACCATTTCGACTCGCTTCGCTCGCTCGCGCAGGCTAACGAGGACGGCCGTCCTACATGGAGTTAGGAAGCCAGGTTTAATGGGGCAGTTTGAATTCGACGGTGATCTGAGTTTGAATCTCGACCGGCTCACCGTTCAGCAGGTACGGTTTGTACTTCCACTGCTTCACGGCCTGGACCGCGGCTCGGCTGAGCTGAGAATCGCCGCTCAGGACCTTGATATCTTTGATGTCGCCATCTTTGGAGATCGTCGCCATCAGGTCGACGTTGCCTTCGATGCCCATCGTAAGCGCATTGCGGGGATAAGTGGGCGCGACGCGCTTCATGATCAATCCTTGTGAGACGCCCTGCGAGACTTTCATGGCCTGAAGCACAGGCTTGGCGCCGGCTCCGGAGTCGGTGGCGATTGCGGACAGGTCTCCAGTGGAACTGGGAGCCGCGATACCGATCACGCTGGGCGCGGAAGCATCGGACGCCGGCGGAGCGTGATGGACCGGTGCCGAGCCGCCACTCACCAGCAGCGGCGCTTCGGCGGATTTTTCCGACGCAGATTGCTTCTCCGGCGCAGCTTTCGGTGCAGCTTTCGGTGCGGCTGAGGAAGCGGATTTGGCGGCACTGGGCGTAGGATGAGAAGCCTTCTCCACGACAGTTTCATCGTTATCCGCAGGGCTGGTTTCCGTATTGTCGGCAACTGCATTCGTTTCCGAGGACGTAGCCGGGGACGCGTAAGTCGCAGGAGGCGCAGGGACCTGTGCGGGCGTACTCGGCTGCGGCTTGGGTAGGACCGGGGCCGGCGCAGTCACGGTTGCGGTCGGCTGGGTTTTGTGTCCCTGGAGATAAGGCCAACCCGCGTAGGCTCCGACTGCAATCAGGACAACGGCGGCGATGCCGATGAAAATCTTCTTGCTCGGGCCGGCGGCTGGCTCCTCGACATTGGCCCCGCCGAAGGTAAACGAAGGCGCCGGTTCGGACGGAACGGAAGAGCTCGCTTCGAGTCCAACCGGAGCGACCGGTTTCTCGACCGGCTTTTCAGGTTTTGCGGGAGCAGCTGGGGGAGCGGCTTGGGCGACGACAGGAAGTTCAGGTTTGCGCGCGCGAGCGGGTGCGCTGGCAGCTCCGCTCGCCGAAGCAATAGCGGCGATTGATTCCGGTGTTTCGGTTGAGACAATCGAAGCGGTCTTCGGTGCGGCTGGCTTGCTGGTCGTTTCCCTAAATTGCGCAGCGAAAGTCGGGTCAGAATCAAGCGTCTTGGCGGATTCGATTTCGCTGTGCGGAGCTGAAGCGGTTTTCGCTGCGGCGACCGGCCGAGGCGGAAGGCTCGCGGGCGGCTTTGGCGCAGGAGAATGAGAAATGGGGGATGGCGTCGGAGCCGGTCTCGGCGCCGGCTTCGGGGTTAAGGGTTTCGCTGGCGTTGGTGCCGCAGAAGCGTGAGATGGCGGGGGAACTGCCCCGGGAATGCCAGGTTTGACAGGTTCGCCTTTGCGCAGCAATCCCCGCGCGACGCGCAGAGTTCCCTTCGATTGTTCAACGTTGATGGGCTTGGTCAGGACGAGGTTTGCTCCGATGCGAAATGCTTTGGCCACCCCGGCCTGACCCTCCACTATGGCTACCGCAAGCGAGGTCTGGTTGGACGTCGAATTGCGCGAGCTTTTGAATAGCAAGGTGGCGTTCTGCTCGTTATCGCAGTCGACCACAATGGCGTCGAAGTGCTGGCTCATCAGCTTCTTAACCGCGGCGAAGGGCTCAATACAGGGCTCGACCTGAAACTCCAACTCACTCAAGACCTGCGTCACCGTGCGAGCTGTCTTTTCCTCGGGGCAAAACAGAAGAGCTTGATAAGCCATACCAAGGCCATCGTAGGTACAGGCGTAAGGCCCAGCAAGTTACGCTGGTAATTCTCGGTCGCCAGTTCTCAGTTGTCAGTTTCCAGTTGAAGCGCGGCGATTCCGGGGACTGACATCCGGTCGTCCGCACATACAATAGCGAGCATGCCACTGGGCTCGACGCGCATCCCGTTCTGGCTGAAAGTCGGCTGGACGGTGTGGTTGATGGTGTGGGCGCCGTTGTATTGGCGGCAATACGGTGCGCAGAACTTTCTTTTCTTTTGCGACATCGGCAATGTGCTGATCGGAATCGCGCTGTGGTTGGAAAGTCCGCTGCTTTTTTCCTGGGCCGCCTGTGGGCTGCTGGTGTTTCAGACCATCTACATTATCGACATAGTGGGAGCGTGGTTCGCTCCCCATCACGAATTTGGCGGCGTGGAGTACATGTTCGATCCGCATGTGCCGCTACCGATTCGCTTGCTGAGCTTGTTTCACGTGGTTACACCACCGCTGCTGGTCTGGGCGATCTTGCGGGTGGGATACGATGCTCGGGGATGGAAGGCCGCAACCATCATGACGTGGATCGTAATTCCGCTCAATTATTTCTGGCGGCCTGGATTCGATGTGAATTGGGCGCGCGGCCTGTTCTTTCGCCAGCAAAACGCGATTCCGGCGTGGGCATATATGCTGCTGTATCTGACAATCGTGCCGATTTGCGTGTATTTTCCGACGCATGTTGCGCTACGGTGGGCGACGGAGGAATGGAAGGGAACATCAGGGGCTAAAGCCCTTCGTGAGAGCGCCCGTCAGCGGCGCTAAAGCGCTGCTGTTACACGTGCGATTTATGAGCGGAGATTTGGATCGGTGGCGGCTGCCAGTTTCTTGATTGTCACTTCCGTCTTTGCTTTTTCCAAGCCGTCAGCGTGGGCGAGGTAGAGAGTTTGCGGGTGCGCCAGGGAGCTGCCCGATTCCTCGACGATCTCCATCATGCGCAGCAGCAGGTCTTCGCGCACGGCGGCAAATTCGTTGTACTCGCGCGTGAGCACGTAGGCGAACACTTCGATGCTGAGAGAGGCTCCCGCGACATCGGTGAAACGAACGCGTATGGTTGTAGTTTCGATCTTGGGATGACCGCCCAGGAGGGATCGAATTTCGCCGAGCACGTAGCGCACATGATCGGCCTTGCTGTCGGACTTGAGTCCCAAGTTGGTAGTGAAGAGAATTTTGTCGCGACGGCTGAGATTTTCGACGTTGATGCTGGCGACCGTGCCGTTGGGAATGGCCAGCAGCGTACGCTCTTTGGTGCGCACGCGGGTGGAGCGCAAGCCGATGTCTTCGACGGTGCCGGTGCGATCGCCGAAGGTGCAAAGGTCGCCGACGCGGATGACTTCGTCACCCAGCACAGAGACTCCCCCGAAAAGATTGGCGATCGTTTGTTGCGCGCCGAAGCCGATAGCGAGGCCGCCAATGCCGAGACCGGCGAGCGCGGCGCTCATGTTGAAGCCAAGGCTTCCCAGCACGGCAAAAACGCCGAGAATAAAAATCGCCGCCTTGATGATGCGTTCGCCGAGCAAGATCAGCGAGCTGGTTCCGGCCTGGCCATGGGCCAGAGCACGAAGCCGCACCCGATGCAGCGACCAGTGCACAAAGCGCCAGAAAATCCAGGCTCCGCTGATGATAAGCGATATAGAAACGACTTCGAAGTAGTAGTGGCGCTGCAGCAGAGGCATGCCGAGATAGCCGACCAGCTGGCGATGAGCGAGAGTCGCGGCCAGCAACCAGGCAGGCGCGTGGGTGGAATGCCAACTGCTGGTATCCGTCCCGCGCCGGTGTGCCCACCAGCGCATCGGAATACCCAGCGCTGCAAGAACCAGCCAACTGATTCCTGCGGCCAATGGAATGGCCAGCAAGAGTCCGAGCCACTGCCATATCGGCATGCCCGCGATCTGATGCTTGACTAATATTTTGGGGAGTCTGTGCTCGACCTGGCGGGCTTCAACCTGATCATAAAGCTCCGGAATTTTGGCCAGCGTTTCAGCGGAGACCAGCCAGATTTTGCCCGCACTCGGATCGGAGGCGCGTACCAGATCAAGATCGACTTCCACATCTCCTGAAGCCATGGTGCCGATCCGTTGATGACCAAGCGCGACACCTTCCTGTGGTATGCCATCTGGCTGAGTAAAAGTTCCGAGCCTGCCCACGAAGGCGCGATCCATCACGGTCTTAAGCTGCCTGGCAACCTCCTCGCCTTCTGCTTGACGGCGGGAGGCGCTCATCTGCAGATATTGCGCCGCGATGCTGTAATTGCCGGACTGCGCCGCCTGCAGGAATCCCAAGACCGAACCTGAAGGCGTGGTGCGGTTCAGAGGATCGGTGGAACTTGAAGCTGCCGGTTTTGTGGTGATTGTCGGCAGTTGGCCAAAAGATCTGGGAGCGAGAAAAAGCGCGAAGGCACTCAGACAGACAATCAGAGCGAGACTGGCTTTGGCGAGGACGGACATCGAATGCTCCCGCTCAGATTTGCCATGCTCGGAACACGCAGGTGCGCCGCGAGTCATCAAGGGAGAGCTTGTATTGTATCGAAATTCAGACAGGACACGCTCCCCTTCGCTGCGCTCACGGTCACGGGACGGACGACCACCCAGGACGAGGGCGTCCACCACCCACAAGAACAAAG
>JASHPL010000131.1 GCA_030038125.1 Candidatus Sulfotelmatobacter sp. | reverse complement strand
ACGGCCAATGGCAGCGCCGGGTTCGATCCCGGAAGCCTAGCGGATTGCACTGCTGACAGCCGCGTCGTGATCGAAGGCACCGCAGGATTCTGGTATCGCATTACCAATACTCCCCGCGGCCGCTTTCAAACCGGCGCGCAGTATTCGTATGTCACGCGCAATACCTGGTCCGGCGAGGGCCTCGAACCCCACGGAATCGACAACATGATCTTTCTGTCATTCCGTTATTACTTGCCGTAGTTTTCGTCGTGCGGATTGTCGTCCTGCCGCAAGACACTTCGGTGGGACCGCCGCGCTTTGCTTTCTGAGGAACCACCCTCAGAATCGCCGTCGGCCCGGTTTTGGTTACTCTCCTTTTCCGGGCCGGCGGTGCTAATCTGAAAGCAGAAAGGTTCTAGCCTTCCCGTACCTGGCTTCGTCACACAAGCATGAGTTCGAGACGCGAGTTTTTGAAGAAGATGTCGCGCGCGGCACTCGCCGCGCGCTTTATTCCGTCAGCACTGTCAGCGGCGTGGGCGCAGGTTGACTCCGGCCGTCGCATCGAGATTCCCGGCGAAAACGGGATGATCGTCCGGTCGTTCCGCTTCGTTGACCTCGAATCGCCGGTTGAGTACTTCGATGCCTGGCTAACGCCGATTCCCCACTTCTTCGTGCGCAATCATATGCAGGAACCCAGCGAATTTGACCCCACCGAATGGCAACTTACGATTGGGGGCGAGGTCGAAAAACCGCTCACGCTCACGCTTGCCGACATTGCAAAACTGCCCACCCATTCTGTCGTCAATACGCTGGAGTGCGCCGGCAATGGACGTGGCTTCTATCGTCCGCAGGTCCCCGGAGTGCAATGGAGCCGGGGCGCAGTGGGAACGGCTCGTTTCTCTGGGCCGCGTCTGCACGACGTTCTCGATCGCGCGGGAGTCAAGCCGACAGGCAAACACGTGATGTTTCGCGGACTCGATGAAGCGCCGGGCAAGGTTCCGCCCTTCATTCGCAGCATTCCAATCGAGAAAGCGCTCGACGCAAACACTCTGCTCGCCACTCACATGAACGGCGAGCCCTTGCCGAAGCATCACGGCTTCCCGGCGCGCGCTTTGGTTCCTGGATGGGTTGGGGCAGCATCCTGCAAGTGGCTGACGGAAATCAAGGTCCTGGATGCGGAATTCGTCGGCAACTTCATGAACCCCGGCTATCGCTTGCCCAATCGACCAGTGCAGCCGGGAGAATCGGTCAAGCCCGAAGATACGCATCCCGTTACCGCCTTAAACGTGAAGTCCGTAATCTCCGGTCCCCTGGATAATGCGAAACTCAAAGCTGGTCCGTTGATCGTACGCGGCGCGGCCTGGGCGGGCGAAGCCGACGTTGTGAAGGTCGAGATCTCAACCGATGGCGGCTCGAGCTGGAAGCCGGCCAAGTTGGGGCACGAACAGTCGCTCTACGCTTGGCGACTGTGGACTTACAACTGGAACGCTTCCCGGGGCGATCACACGATCCTATCGCGCGCGACCGACAACCAAGGACGCACGCAGCCGGCGACGCCTGTGTGGAATCCGAGCGGGTATTTCTATAACGCTTACGATCGGGTAAACATCCATGTGGCATGATCGGCAAGGTTCCAGCTTTGACTGCCCTTTTAGTGCTCGCCTTGGCGCATTTGCTTTGGCGCTTGTCGTAGCGGCATCGATCCTGTGCCCGAAAACATTCCAAGGACAGAATTCAGCCTCGGCGAAACCCATCGCCGATCTTCCGCCGGGCGAGATGCAGGCCAAGGCAACGATTGCGTGCACGGAATGTCACGAGGCGCGAATCATCCTGCAGCAGCGCCTGAGCAAAGCGGCGTGGACCAAGGAAGTCGACAAGATGACAAAATGGGGAGCGTTGGTTGACCCCAAAGATCGCGACGCGCTGATTGACTATCTGAGCGCGAACTTCGGTCCGGACAAGCCGCCGTATGAAGCGCCGCGGAGCACGACGAAGGCGTCGACGCACGAATCCGGCGCCAAGTGAGAAACCTCCAGGGAGTGCAAAGCGCTACCGACCCAGTGTCCAAGCGTGGGGTGGACACTACGGTAGCGCCGCCGTTCTAAGCTTAACTTCAGCAATTATAAGAATGGGGATGTACTTCTGACAGTGCATGAGTTGGTACGGGCCGCTGAAGCGGCATTTGGGGAGATGCGCTCACGGCGGCTGAGCCGCGACCTTCGCAAAATCTCCACCCTACGAAAACCGCGTAGGGTGGCCACCCACCCGCCTTTTCACGTTGCGGATAGGTCACTACTGAGGCTACGCTTCCCTCGCGAGCGGACGAGGGCGTCCGACCTAGGGCTCTTCTGTGGTTGGGGGCTTCTCTGGCCGCAGCAAAGGGAACAGGATTACGTCACGGATCGTGTGAGAGTCGGTCAGGAGCATGCAGAGGCGATCGATGCCGATGCCGACGCCTCCGGCCGGCGGCATGCCGTACGACAGCGCGCGAATGTAGTCGTCGTCCATCTGATGGGCTTCCTCGTCGCCGCGCTCGCGCTCTTTCAGTTGCGCTTCGAATCGGCGGCGCTGATCTTCCGGATCATTGAGTTCGGAAAATCCGTTCGAGATCTCCATCTGTCCGGCGAAGATTTCGAAGCGCTCGGTCCAGTCAGGCTC
>JASHPL010000130.1 GCA_030038125.1 Candidatus Sulfotelmatobacter sp. | reverse complement strand
TTCGGCGCAGCGGATAGAGAGTCAGATACAATGGCAACTCAAGCACTCAATTGCGCGACGCGTTTTCCCTGACCGGACCACCATCGCGTCCCTGCCAGCGGCGAACCACATAGTATTCATTGATGGGACGATCGTCGGTCAGCGCGGGAGTTTCAGGAGACGCGGCGATTAACTGATCCACGTTCAGTTCTCCGCGGAGTAGGTCGCTCAGCCTATCCTCGGCCGCATCGAGCGCGCCTTCATTCGATGTTACGTCCCACTCGGCGAGATCGCTGACCGCTGTGCTCGGCATTCGTTGCAGAAGCTGCTCAGCCGTCAGGTCAGAGAGTGCCTGATCGCTGCCCAGATAATGGATGCCAAATTCATCATGGAACGCGCGCAGATACGGGAAAGAATTGCGCAAAGAACGCGTGACGGCGGCCACATCGACCGCATCGGTGTCAGGAAGGACAGGCAGCCACTGCTGCAGAATTCCTCCGGGCCGTAGCCGCCGGCGCGTGACAGCATAGAACTGTTCGGAATAGAGCAGGCTTGACGCGGCCGCCTTCAGCGGGGGCGGAGGGTCAATCGTGATTACATCGTATTGTTCAGTAGTGCGCTCAAGATAACGCCGGCCATCGTCGATCACGATGTGGGAAAGGGGCGACCGCAAAATCTCGTCACCGTCGCTGTGGTAATAGCTAAACAAGCGCGGAACGCTCGGGACCAGTTCGACTGCAGTCACGGGAATGCCCCAGGAGCGCAGCGAGCGAAACGTCGTTCCCATACCAAAGCAGATCACGAGCGCATTTTGCGGCGGGCGGTTCAGGAAAGCGAGCGGGAGATGCGCCATCACTTTTGTGATAGGCGTCAGATTGGTCATGCCGAAACCGTTAACGAGCAGTTGCTTGTTCACACCAGTGCCCGTGGCGATGACAGTTGCCGTCTGGTCGCGAAGGACTTTCTTCTGCGCGTAGGCCTCCTCATATCCTTTTCCGAAAAAGATCAACAAGGCTGCCATTGTGAACAACGCAAAGCTGACAGAACGCCAGGCAACGGCGAGTTTCGGGCTTCGAAACGGCGCCAATCCTACGACCAGCCAAGGCAGGGTGAGCACAACTAAAGCCCAGCGTTCGCTCAAGAACGGCAACAGTGCGAATCCGGCCAGCAACGGGCCAAGAATGCAGCCTGCAACGTTAATCGCGTAGGCGAAGCCGGCTTTGCGGGGATCGCCTCGCGAATAACGATCGACCAGCATGGGCGTAAGAAATCCGAGTAGGCCTGTAAACGGGGTGACGCCCAGCAAGAGGCGATCCATGCGATGAAAGCCGATCTCGGGGTTCGCGGCAAACAGCGGCAGCAGTGCGCAACATGCGAGGACGGTCCAGATCACGGGATTTTCCTCGCTCCAGCGCGAACTCCAACTCCGGTACATCACCGAGCCAATGAACGTCGCCAGCAAGTAAACGCCGAGAATCGAGGCGAAGGCGTACACAACGGTCCCAAAGTAAGGCGTGTAGCTGCGCACCCAGACCACTTCCATTCCCATGCAGGTCAGACCGCTCAGGAAAAGAAGGGTGAGAATCGAGACGCTTCCTTCAGTTTGGTTAGCATAAGAAGGCGACCGCTCTGAGGGCGGGGAGGATGTTTGGCTGAAGTTTCGCGATAATGCGAAAGCGAAAATGGCAATCGTCGAGTTACACAAGGCGCCGATTTTCAACGTCATATGAAATCCAAATAGCTCGATGAGGAAAAGCGGAATCATGGTGGCAAAGACGGCACCGCCAACATTGGCCATATACAAGTAGCTGAAGGAGCGGCTTGTTTCTGCGGGCAGAGTTTGACGGATGGCCTGCATTCCCACCGGAACAGTGGCACCCATCAGAAAACAACCGGGCAGGAGTGTGATCGCGACCCACGACCCAGCCGACCAGTAGTAGGCCAGCGATGAGGACGTGCCCCCACGCTCGAGGACGGAGCGCCCCCAAAGAAGTCCATAAGGCACGAGGACGCCGGAAACGCCGATCAGCAATTCGACCGTTGCGTACAGGCGGAGCGCCGGGAAAGTATGAGCCCGGCTCGATCTGCCCAGCCATCGGCCGCTCGCCCATGATCCTATACCCAGGCCCGCCATGAACACGGAGAGCACAATCGAGACCATGGCGGTGGTCACTCCGAACTGCGCCATCGCCAGCCGCAACCAGACGAGTTCGTATAGAACGCTGCAAAACCCAGAAGTAAAGAAAAATACGAAATACCAATTCAAATTCAAATGGTTCCCTCGCGACTTCTTCAAGTCAGAAAGCAGCACTGCGATGGAAACGAGTGTAGAGAGATCGAAGCAGGCAAGCAAGGCGATCACCGTATGTCAGAAATACCCGCAAACAGTCGAACCTGCTACGTTGGCGAGCCGGGCTGCGGCATTTCTGCTCGCGACAAGGCGGCATCACATTCCGCAATTTTCTTGGCGATTCGATCTGGCTCGTCCTGGTCGGATGCGTCCAGTGTTCCGTTCTTTTTTGCGCGTGACCATGCGTCGAGGCTCTTTGCATACCAGGCGCGGGCATTTCGCCAACTTTCGATGCGGATGGAATTTGCCAGGCCTCGTGAGGCCGCACGGCGCTCGTACGCTTCCGCCACGACGGCACGCGAAGAAGCAAGATCGACGAGCGTGTACCGATTCAGAGATGAATCTTCGTTCGCAAGTCCATCCAAAATCTGATTTCCTCGTTGCGCAGCGTCAATTCCCGCGCTCAGTTTCCCGGTTGCCGCCAAGGCTCGGCCAATGCTCACATAACAATCTGCCAGATTCCGCGCGGCGAGTTTATCCTTCTGATCTGCCGCAGCCAATTTCTGATCTCCGGCGAGAGCGATTTTGTAATGCTTCAGCGCTTCGGCCGGCATTTCCTTCTTGAACAGGTAGTACCCAATCCAGTAGTCGCTCTGCAGAAGGAATCCGAACAGCGTTGCGTTGTTTGGGTCCGTAGCAAGCAAGCGAGAGAGAATGTCGTGGGCTTTGCTCTGAAGCTGGATCGCTTCATCCAGATTGCCTCTTTCGGACTCAACCCCCGAGAGATAACCGTAGGCTCCCGCCAGCTTGGTTTTTACGGACAGCAGGAATGCCGGCGATCCTTCTGAGATCCTTTCGCGAATCTCTGCGGATCTTCGGTAGTACTCGGCGGAACGCGCCAAGTCGCCCGTATTGCCGAAGGCGCGGCCAAGTGTAAAGCACATACCAGCATAATTTTCCTGAAGGATGGAGTCGCTTCCATCTGCCGAAGCCAGCTTCTCGGAAATCGGAGCAGCTTCCTGTAAGAGATCCAAAGCACCCTGAAAATCTCCGATCGCAATCAAAGTATTTGCGAGATCCATATAGACGTTGGTTAAGTCGACCTGGTCTGCTGCCTGCCCGCTGGCAGCGAGAGACTGGCGAATCTTGAGCGCCTTGCGATAGCTTTCCAGGGCTCCGGCAGTGTTGCCAAGGTTTGCGTACAGTGGATTTCCTTGCACCGCTCCCACTCTTTCGTAAGCAGCCGCCAGTTCGCGCTGCAGGTCGGGATCGCCCCCCGATTCTCGCGCTAAGCTGTCCAGGTATTTCAGGGCGCGGTCAACCAGGAGCCTTCGAGCTTCGGTCGATCCGGGCAGATCGCGAATACTGTCATGAATCTCAAACAGCATGGAGTTCGCAAGAGCGCGTACGTCATTGAAACGGCGTTCGGCGCGAAGTTGTTGCACTCGCGCTTCGCGTTCTGCGCGGACGATGGAAATGATTCCCACCAGTGCCAACACGCACGCGACTGCGGTCACGGCAACGACCGCACGGTGACGGGAAATGAATTTACGGGCGCGATATACATTCGTTCCTCGCCGCGCCAGGATCGGGCGGCCATCGAGATAGCGTCGGATATCATCGGCCAACTCCCCCGCCGTCGCGTAACGCTGTTCTGGTTCCTTGCGCAGAGCCTTCAACAGAATCGCGTCGAGGTCGCCACGGAGCTGGCGAGTTAATCGGACGAGCTCAGTGCCCCGCGCCGCACTGATCTGCTGTGGCAGAGTTCGCGGCTTCTCACCTTGCCCCTCCAAGATCGGCTGTGTCACCACGGTGCTGGGGCGCCTTGGTTCCTCCTCGCAGATCACTCGCGCCATTTCCAGCGGGTTCTGTGTCATGAATCGATATGGCCGACGCCCGGAGAGCAATTCGTAGAGCACAACCCCAAGCGAATACACGTCCGTAGCCGTGGTGACTGCTTCTCCCCTGACCTGTTCGGGACAGGCATACTCGGGCGTCATCATTCTCATGCCGGTGAGCGTAGCGGACGCGCCACCTTGCGGCACCGCCGGATCAATGATTTTTGCGATGCCGAAATCAAGCAGGACGGGAACTGCTTCTGCCGTGACTAGGAGGTTTGCTGGTTTGATGTCGCGATGCACAATCAGCCGCTGATGAGCGTATTGCACGGCTGAGGCAATCTGAAGAAAAAGTCTGAGCCGTTCTGGAATCGAGAGCCGATGTCGATCGCAATAATCAGTAATAGGCTGGCCATCGACCAGTTCCATGACGAAGTAGGGGACGCCATCTTCGGTGGTTCCACCATCGAAAAGGCGGGCGATGTTCGGGTGTTGAAGATTCGCAAGAATCTGGCGTTCGTTGCGAAACTGGGCCAGGAAGAAACTGGAATCTTGGTCGCGGAGCAGATCACGCACGAGTTTGAGGGCGACATAGCGCTGATATTCGTCATCCGCGCGAACCGCGCGATAGACCTCGCCCATGCCGCCGGCACCGATCCTGGCAACGAGCTTGTACTGCCCGATACGCGACCCGATCATTTTTCCGGAGGAGGTCGCCTTTTCCCGGAGTTGTTCGGCGAGGCATTCAGCGACCACATCCAGCGCAGGCTTTTCGAGCGCCGGTGCGGTTTCCTGGCCATAGCGCAACAGCGATTCGACTTCGCCGCGCAGGGACGCATCACCCGCACAGCAGCGATCCAGTACGGCAGAGCGCTGACTGCTCTCGCAGGCCATCACATCGTGAAAAATCTGTTCGATTCTTTGCCAGCGTTCAGGTTCCACTGGTGGCGCCTCGATCCAATTCGCGCAACAGCCAGGCCCGGGCCATTCCCCAATCGCGCATGACCGTGTCCGGAGAAACGTTCAGCACTGCAGCCGTTTCCTCCACGGTTAACCCACCGAAGAATCGTAACTCAACGACTTTGCCTTTGCGTCCATCAATTTGCTCGAGTCGGGTGAGAACTTGTTCCAGGGCCACGATGTCGAACGACACAGAAGGCGAGACAACCATCGCCTCATCCAGATTCACGGCTTGCACATCACCACCGCGCTTCTGATATCCGCGAGATCGTGCGAAATCGGTGAGAATCCGGCGCATAATCTGCGCACACACGGCATAAAAATGAGCACGATCCTTCCACTCCAGGTTGACTTTCACCAGCCGGAGATATACTTCGTTAATAAGGGCCGTTGTCTGCAGAATGTGGCCATCCTGCTCGCGCGCCATGTAATGTCGGGCGCGCCGATGCAGTTCGTGGTAAACGAGCGGCGTAAGCTCATCGAGGGCTTGCCGGTTTCCCTCCCGCCAGGAACGCAGGAGTCGAGTAATCTCAGCGGACTGAACGTCAGACATGGCCCTGGTTGCGGGATTTGGGGCTCCCGCAGGCCGCAACAGGCTAGCACAGGCGGCGTAATCTTACCAGCTTATCGGAGGTTGTTCGCGAGAAAAGTGGTTCGGGAGGGCAGTAACCGAGAGCACGAACTGCGTCGCGGATAAGTACGCCGCTGCTTGCGGAAGTGTGACACCGTCGCTCCGGTTTGATCCAGGTTCGACTGCGCCTGCGTTTCTGGGCAGCAGGCATTTACAGGCGCCAATCGATATCGCATCCATTAGGGTCGAGTCGCGTCCCACGCTTCCTCTGGTGAACCGTAGCCACGACGATAGGCTAGGCGGCAGATTTCGTATGGCTTCAAGTCCGTCGAGCTCCACTGACTGGACGCAGGCGGCATACGGCAAGAACAGTACAGGATCCACCCTGAGGCGCCGTGCGCGGTGAGCGGGATCAGATACGATCCGTTGCGATAAGGGCTGGAACTTGGCAAATATCGAGTGCGGCATTTCGGGCACTCGACGCAATGACGAACACGAGGCATAAGCAGTGTAGCGCGTCAGAAATCGACTATTGCGGATGCTTTCTTAACACGAACATCCAATTAAGTGTGGGAAGCATATGGTGTTCCACGTTCACAACGATTACGTGACTGAACAGGCCACACATTTCGGATTCAGTCACAAAGTGACGGCCTAACAACGTCCTGGGGTGGTCTCGAAACGACCGAACGGGCTTTTTCTCCAACTTTTCATACCATCATGGCGAGACATTACGAAATTCGAGAACACCGATCCGCCAAGAGCCAGGCAAATCATTTCGATTGACTTTCAAAATGGCTGACATACATACTTGTTGGTATGTTAGGTGGCGAGAGGAAGCGAAAGTTTCGCGATTCGGGGCGTACGCGGGAACGCTTGCTGCAAGCCGCTTTTCAAGAGGTCTACCGATACGGCTTCCAGAGTGCTGCGATCGATACAATTCTGGCCGCCACCAACGTCACCAAAGGAGCGCTCTACTACCATTTCGACAGCAAAGAAGCCTTAGGACATGCCATCGTCGACGAGATCGTCGCAAATCTTGTCCGCGACAGGTGGTTGCTTCCTCTGCAACGGAGCCAGGACAAGGATCCTATCGATGCTTTGATCGGCATTGTCCAGGCGATACCAGCTCGGCCAAGAGACGTAAGGAGCGGTTGTCCCCTGGTCAATTTGGCGCAGGAGATGTCTCAGCTCGACGAACAATTCCGCAAGCGGCTGGAGAGGCTATTTCTTGCCTGGCAAGAAGGAATTGCTACGCTTTTGCGGAAAGGGCAGTCCGAGGGAACAGTGCGCCGCGACTTGGTTCCGGAAGCGACTGCGAGCTTCCTGATCGCCATGGTCGAAGGCTATGAAGTGTTAGCAAAGAATGCTCAAGATGCAAGGGTATGGGAAGTGGGAATCACAAATATCGTGGGGTGGCTGAGGTCTCTTCGCGCATCGGGCAAACGCAAACGGGGCTGATCGCGCCGATCTCGACGGATGGGTTTGACACCGTTACATACTAACCGGTTCGTATGCTAGGAAAACACGTGGCGATCGGGCGAAGCGTTTCAAACGACCTCACGAAAAGGAGAGGGAACAATGACAAGGATCAAAGTGCCGCGCCGAAGTCTGCTCGCAACGGGAGCGTGCGCTCTGGTTGGTGCCGTGAGCCTGCCAGGACCCGCGAGTGCCATAGCATTGGGAGGGCAGAAGTTAACGAACGAGGAGGTCGTCCGGAGGTGGTACGCGGCCTGGGAGAAGAAAGACTGGGGCCCGGTAGATAGCTTACTCGCCGACAACTTCACGTTTACGAGCGCGGCCGGCGACGACCACATCAGCAAGAGCACTTTCAAAGCGCGATGCTGGGAAACACAGATCGATTTCATTGGACATTTTGACCTGGAGCGGGTCTCCACGGGTGCGGAGGATGCTTTTGTGAAGTATCTTTGCCACACCAAGGACGGTAAATCGTTCCGGAACGTGGAGTATCTCCGAATAAGGAACGGAAGGTTGGAGTCCCTTGAGTGTTATTTTGGCGCACAATCCAGCTTTCCGTCAGCAGTGAGCACTGGGCAGAAATAACCTACAGGCCTGCTGATCCTGCTGAAAGTGATGAATGAAGCGAGGATGGCGATGAAGACAGGGTCAATGGCCCTGCTGCTCAGTCCAGAGGGGTGGTTTTGCACAGGGGAAACCATGTCGAACTGCGAATCGGCCGGAGGGTTCCATAATGAGCGCCCACGAGATTCATGATCAGAAGGCGATTGCGCGTGAGATGTTTGTTCAACAAGCAGTTCACGATAATGCGGACGTTTCGGCTGGTCCTCTACGGGAGGATACAAGTCGCCCCATCAAGAGTGAACGGGACTACGCTCTCGAATCGAGGGCAGATTGGACTTTCTACGAACCCGCAGATATATCCTTGCAGCCGGTAACCCGAGTTGAGGCTGCAAACCTCATCCGAGTCTTGCGGCAGTTGGAGGTTCTAGCAAGACGACGCGTGGCACGAATCGCGTTCAAGACAAAGGGTAGGATACTATTCTTGGATTTGGCCGACATCGTTGCGGTGCAAGCCGAAGGTAATTACGTTTCGTTGCGACACCGACCCAATCCCTATTTGCTGCGCGAGTCTCTTTCGTCTATGGCCGAGAAGCTCAAGCCATACGGTTTTATTCGCATCCACCGATCGGTCGTCGTGAATATTTCGGCGGTCGAGGAGATCCAACCTTTATCGACGGGAGAGTACAGTCTTCGTGTAAAAGGTGGGAAGGAATACCTGGTAACGCGTACATACAAAGACAACCTCAGAGACCTGGCTCAGCTGTGGGTAGGTTCAGAGCGCCTTCCCGGCTAACAAGCAGCCAGAGCTATACCTCGTTATTCCATCATCGTATTCCCAATCGTCAACTGTACGAACTCAAATCGTGCACTTTAACGGGACAACGGGGAACACCTAGCTCCGAGCGCCGACGAGCACATCGGCGATTTGACATGAATTGGTCGATAGCAGAGCAGTGCTATTCTTCGAGCAACTACTGCGACCGGTTCTGTGCTTGCCCGTTCCCAAGCCATGTTCGACTCCAACCCCGGCATTAGCACCGCCGCTCCGCACGCCGTCATAACTTACCAGATGGGTGCGTTGCCGTCGTGAAATCTATTCCACACGCATCGTTCGCTGCCTCGCCGAGTTGGGCATCGCAGCCGTGAAGCAACAGAGCAACGATAGCGAGTCCTCATTGTGGGTCCAATGAGATTGCCGAGGTGGTGAACCCGCTGTAGAATGAAGGGGCTGAGCGGGAGTAACTCAGCGGTAGAGTGCGACCTTGCCAAGGTCGAAGTCGCGGGTTCAAATCCCGTCTCCCGCTCCAGATTTCTGTCCCGTACCGCCGTGTCCGGGGTGGGAATAATTCCATCTTTGGCGGTTGTGTATTTGCAGGGGCGCGGTACCCAAGTGGTAAGGGAGAGGTCTGCAAAACCTTTATGCGTCGGTTCGATTCCGACCCGCGCCTCCAATCTTTTCCTCGCATTCCTGTGAAATAGCGGCAGTTACCCGGCATTTCATTCTTCGTTCTCGATCGGCTCAATCGGGGAAAATGGGGCTGGTTCGTGCTCAAAGGTGGACCAAGTTTCTCGCGCAATTTCGCTCACTTTTCATAGGACGACCGGCAGAGTTCAGCAAGATTGACCCTTCAAACAGCCATCAGGGGCGTTAACGCTGAGTGCGAGATGAGCGACCTCAGAGTGGCAACGAGTGATCTATTGCGATAGGGCGCGTTCGCGGAGCAGCGGCTGGCTCGGACGCGAAATACCGTATCGTCACATCCGTGCCGAGATGAACTTCTTTATACGCTCGTTGTGCTTGCGGCCGCGCGAGTGTGGAAGTGAAATGGCGTACGGTCACATCTTCAGCAATATAGTCGACTTCATCCGGGCCGACCCGCACCCGCTTAAACGCGGGGCTTGGTGCGCCCCACTGATCACGGCTTGCGGCCATGAGCGAAAGCGGCAACTTCGCGGGCGCGAATAAAGTCTGCGGCCGGACAGCATTCGATTTCTCCAGCGACGACAAAGCACTCATGGGTGACGTGGGACCGAGGTAAGATGGAATCCAGCGGGTCGTTACTATCAGCACGGCAATAAGTGCTGCAACTGAGCTTAACGGGAACCTGTGCGGCAGGAGGGCCCTCATCCACTGCGTGATTGTTCTGGCTAGGGGGGCCTTTCTCCCAATGACCCTTGTTCTCCATATTGAAACGATTATTTCGTACACGTCGAGCAGCACGAAGCCGAATGGTTTTGCAACCAGGATCGAAGGAATCAGAGCAATTCCCACGACCGCCAACAGCGCTACACCTCCGTAACGAAGGGCGAAATATGCTAACGCCACAGGAACCACCAGAAGTGCGAAGAGTACAAAGCCAGTCGCGAGTTGCCCAATCCGCTGTTCACGCTCCCAAGTGCTGAGATCGTCCCATTCTGCGGCTCCGCTGAGATATCTTCGACCGCACGGGCAGACGTACCATATTGGGTGCAGCGGCTGCCAAACTGGCGTTCTGTCCTGATGCAGGTTTTTCGTCAAATCCCTGCCACAGTTGTTGCAGAAATATACGTCCGCAGGATCAGGAAAGCGGCTCGCCGGAAGTCGTGAAACGGTCTTATGGCTAAGTATCCTCACGGTAGTGCCTCTCGCAACTCAACTATTTGTGCCGGGGGTTGTGTATATCATATGCCACCTTGCGCTCACTTTGGATGCTGCCGCAGATGGAAAGGGCAAATAGCTTTTCGGCGGGTAACGGTTCGTATTGAGCAGTGCAACGCTCTCTGTGTTGTCGAACTAATCGCGGTAGCTTCCGTCACTGGGGGATATGGCTACAGTCTGAATGAAGGCGGCAGAGTTCGTTCTCGATCGGTCTCTTAGGCCTTCGTGATCTCTCCCACAGCGCGCCAGGCCTGATTTATCGCCTCGTCCGTATAGGCATACGCGCCGGCATCTGCATTGGCGATGGCGACCCGGCCAAACGGCTGGCGCGCAATTTCGCAGGGCGTGACCCCGCCTTCCAGCCAGAATGTATCGAACAAGGAGTTGTACTCGTAAGCGTAGCCGTGCGGCCAACGATTCACGGTAATGGCGGAAATGTCTCGGGCAGGATCGAATCCGCCAGCACCCACCGTGCGCGCCAGTTGGTCACGAATGTTGCGCTCCATCTTTTCAAACGTCGTAGTGAAAATCTCGATGCGGCCCATAGAATGTTGCTGCCGCGCCGGCAGTCCGGGGTGACATGCTGCTTTCATCATGTGTACGACGATTGGCTCTTCAGGCTTGCGGGCACACTCGTATCCGCCAATGCTTACCGGCAAATCCAGATTCACAAACGTGTGATACATGCCGGGCGCGTAGATGGAATTCACTTGCAGTTTCTCGAAAGACGTCCAGTTGCGCACAGCCACATTGGTATAAAGTAGCGGCACTTTCTGCGCCGAAGCAAGCGCCTGTTTCTGTTTTTCCGGAATCTCGTCCCAGATGTAAGGAATGACGACGTGCCAGCACGCCAGAATCGCATGCTTCGCCCTGGCTGTGTAGACCTTGCCGCCTTGAGCGTAGCTGATTTCTACCTCCTTGGCGCTTGCCGGGTCGCCCAGATGCTTCACGCGAACGGCAGTGCTGTTGAGACGAATGCGAGTGGGTGAAGCTGCGTGATCCAGCTTGGCATAGCTGGCTCGGCTCAAGATGACGCTCGTCATGCCGCTCCCCGAAATCGCTTCGGGAATCAGCTTGCGAACCAGCAGCCGCGCGATGGACGCGTTTCCATCCGGGAAATGAAAAAAATATTTTTCCGCTTCGGCATTGGGAATCGCGTCGCGATTCATTCCCTTGCCCGGCGCTGGGTCCAACTTCAATCCCGCGAAACCTGGAAAACCCAATCCCCACGCGTCTTGCGCCGAAACTGCGTCGATGCCCACGCCGAACAGGGGATGCGGCAGCGCCTGCAGCATCTTCACGATGTCATCGTGCACGCCGACGACGTTTTTCAGAAAATTGGCATAGCTTATCCGCGCCATCTTGGCCTTCGTCTCGTCGGAAGTCAGCCCGGGGAAGTAGTTCTTCGCCTCCTCCGAGAGACGCTGGAAATCCCGCTTCGCTTGCTCGGCGATCGGAGCCTCGGCCAGAAACTTGTTTAGCAGCTCCGCCGAGGATTTCTCGCTATCTTCACTCTCGCTTGCGTTCCGGGGATGCGGGTTGATCACCAGTTTGTCAGCGCCGAACGTCTGCCGATCAAAAAAGATATGCGGCCGAAGTCCAAAGGATGGGTAGAGATTGTTGTCGAAATATTTCGGAAACGAAGGAACATCGATCCCCAATTCCTCGATCACGCCTTTCGCGACAGCGCTGTAAGGCGCTGGGCTCTCAATTGAGAAGGTCCCACCGAATCCCAAGCGAAAGGCATTGTTCACCCGAAATTCGTTGCGCTTGGCATGTCCCCCAAAATCGTCATGATTTTCAAGGATGAGAATGCGCGCACTTGCGCCCGTGGCTTTGCGATAAAAGTGAGCGGCAGACAGGCCGCTGATGCCGCCGCCAACAATAATCAGATCGTAGCTCTCTCCGGTATCGATGGGCTTGCCGGCCGTCTCCCAAAATGTGCCATCGCGCAAAGCATGCGCCGCTTCAAACGAGCCGGGATGGCTCCCGCGCATCCCAATCTTCGCCGGAGGGTAATAGTTGGGAGCGTTCTGTACTTCGATCTGCGGATCCGCCAAAAGATCCCATGGCATGATTGCCGCGCCAGCAGTTACAGCCACCCCATTAATGAAATCGCGCCGCGTAATCTTGCGGTGCATTCCCAGCTCGCGGTCCCGTGAATCTGACACGATCTCCCCCGGGGTTTAGATCTCGCCCTTGTTTTCTTCGGCTTTTTTCACCGCAAGCTCTGCACCCTGAAAGCCAATCCGGCTGTGGGTTCCGTCGCAAAAGGGCTTATTCACTGATCCGCCGCAGCGGCAGAGGGAAAATGCGGACTTCCCCGTAAGATCAAAATGATTTCCGTTGATATCAACCAATTCAATGGTCCCTTCCGGAGCCTCGACGCGCAACGGACCATTGGGGCGCACCGTGATCTTGACTTGTGCCATGAGCAATCCTCCAAACCTTACTGGTTTCTAGTAGGCATAGAAGATACCACGAGCGGGAGAACCGTGTCAGCCGAGGGAGACCCGCAAGAAATTATGCGGCTATCGTGCGCACCGCAATCAGGCTGCGATAGAGCTGTAGATATTGGTCGATCATGCGCTTGGTGGTGAAGCGCTCGCGGGCGCGGGCATAGGCGAGTTCCGCATAGGCGCGGCGCATGGTGCGATCATCGTTGAGCAGGCGAATGCTTTCCGCAAGACTGTTTGCATCGTTGGTGCGGAAATAAAGCGCAGCATCGCCCCACATTTCCCGATAGCTGGGAATATCGTTGGCCACGATCGCGCAGCGCGAGAAGGCCGCTTCGAGCGACGGCATCCCCAAAGGCTCGTAGCGGGCCGTGGCAGCATAAATGGCGGCGCGGCTGTACAAGGCGCGGAGTTGCGCCTCGGTTTGTGGGCCGCGAATGGCCACCGATGTCTCATCGATCGCAACTTTCACGTCAGCTCGGATAGGAATTTGTGGCCGGGCCACAGTCTGTTCTGCGCCGACAATACAGACAGGGAGCGGATGGGGATGCTGCGTGAGAAGAAAAACCTGTTTGCTGGCGTCGACCAATCGCCCCACGGCGAGCACGCAGTCATCTTTGCTGACGTAGGGATTAAAGAAAATCGGATTGCGTCCTGGATAAATCACTTCACTGTGTTTTGGCGGCGCATACCAGGCTGAAATGCGATCGAGCATCCACGCGGAAGGCGCGACCACTGCATTCGCTCCCGCAATCCCGCGAACGACCGTATCGCGGTAACGGGTTTGTACATAACGCTCCGTCAGGGAAGGTCCACTCCCCTCGGCCGGAACCGCCTCACGCCACGTCATCAGATCGCCGTAAGCCATGAGCACTCGAGGCACGCCCACCGGAAGATTGCCATGGCAAAACTGGTGCAAGTGAAGAACATCAGGACGCAGTTCGCGCACCAGGTCCATGAGGAATAGAGATGACTCCGCCATTTCTTCGGCCGCTTCCTGCATCCATTCCACGCGGAATGCGGTCGGGCGGTAATCGAGTCCGTGCAGATGGTCCATCCATGTGGTTTGGGCGGGCAGGGGAATCTCGCCGAAACTGACAAGGGTGACCCGCACGCCGCGCGTGACCAGACCGGTCACCAGTTCGCGTGTGTATACCCACGAACCCGAGAGCGTATCCCCCGTGACCAGAACGTGCACAGAACCTCCGGCAGGATCGATCAAATGACCTATCGGACCGGCCATTCCGCCTGCCAACGCCTACATTCTAGTGGGAACCGAGGACCGCTGTCGAAATTTTCTTTAGCTACTTGATAAATGGTTTTCGGAACAACGCGGCTTTACAAGCTGGTGAAAAAAAGGAACCACGCTGGTAATAATCAGGAAGGGCTGGAGTTCGCAGCTTGCGGTAAAACGCGCTGAAATGCCCATTGTCTCGCCGGCTTTGCGGGAGGTGGGAACCACGGACCGAGGACGGGTACGGCCTCATGACCGCGTCCGCTGGCAACGCCACCGAGTTTATTGAGTCGTCAGCGACAACCGAGACTCGACCATACACCCCATTGGTTATCGTAAAGCGGCCCCACCGTTATCCAGAGCGTATTCCATTCTGCCGGCTAAAGGGCGCACAGCTAGGCAATCGTCCGGTTTCCTCATTGAATCGGTTCAGCCTTGTAGATCAAGCCTCGTTCGTCACTGTAAAAGGTGAAGGTTCTCGCGTTCTTGTCGATGAGCAAGACAGCATACTGTTTCCCATCAGCTGAGATTGTGAAGTGCACATCGTAAGCTCGTAGTGCGCTGCGTAGCTCCTCCGTCAACTGTGGGATCGGCACAAAAGTGCCGCTTGTCCGTTCGCCTTGCTCCTCGGTATTGATACGACGCAGCATGTTAACTGCATTGATTGGGGAAGAACCTTCATCAATGGCACCCACTAGGGTGCATGTCGCCAAGACGACCGCGCACAGACACACCTTAATGTCGCGATTCACATCCCACCCCCTGTCAGACTGATCGCGCTTTGACTGACATCTTGCAGGGATTCCAACTCACTCGGTTATTGTTGAGGTAAATCCGGGATCACGCTCACAATCTGCAGATTCCACTCAATTCACCTGCAGTCGCAGCCTCAATTCGCGCGCGAGGCTATCGATCGAACGAATCTTCTCGACCGCAGGGCCCGGAACATCCGGGACGGACATCGCCAGCTCACAAGAGAGCAACAGAGCCGTGAGCGTCTCGCGCATCTCGCAGCGCATTTGTTCAGCAACCGCTCTCCGGGCCGCAGATTCTTCCCGTTTGCGGCGATGCAGGGCGGAACGCACTTCCCGCACCAGGCGCTCCATTCCCGTCACTCCAAAATTGATGTGCACAGGAAAGGCCGTGCCCAGGTGTTCGATCATTTTTTCGCTTTCCTCCGGTTCGGTCTCAAGCAGGAACTGGTCGATGATCACGGCAGAGTAGATTTGTTCACGCAGGCGAGTGGCAGCTTCCTGCAGATCTCTGGCCCAATGTGTTTCTTCGCCAGTAGCAGCTCTCAGGGAATCCACGCACTGTTGGCCACGTGCGGAAGGTGTAATCAGTAAAATCATGCCTTTTGAAATGCACGTTTCGAGCCACTTCATTCAATCAGAAAAGAATGGACTTAGTGCCTGAGCGATTAAGACTGCCGCCCATTACGGAACGCTGGCATATCTGCGAGTACAGGATCGGGCTTTCAGATTCGGGCGTCCTCACATCCCTGCAGAGCGTAGTCTTTAAGTTTGCGATAGAGCGTCGTTTTGCCGATGCCCAGCAAGCGAGCCGCTTGCAGCTTATCGCCGTTCAATTCGGCTATCGCACTCAGGATGGTCTGCTTCTCTAATTCCGCCATGGGAATGATTTTCGACCGCCCATTTCCATTTCCATTGCCGTTGCCCGGACTTTCCAGCACGGGAAGTTGCGCAATTTCCTGGGGCAAATCGGTGGAGTGAATGAGCGGGCCGCTGGTAAAGGCGTAGGCGCGTTCCAGGCAGTTTTCCAGCTCGCGGACATTTCCGGGCCAATCATAAGCCAGCAAAACTTTCATGGCGTCATCGCTCAGCATCTTTTCCTGGCCCGAAGTTCGAATCATCCGCTCGAGAAAATGTGCGATCAGCAAGGGAACGTCCTGGCGACGCTCGCGTAGGGGAGGAATGCGCAGGCTAAGCACGTTCAGGCGAAAATACAAATCGCGGCGGAACGCTCCCTGCATCACCGCCTGCTCCAGATCGCGATTGGTCGCGGCTAGAATGCGAACATTGATTGGTACCCGGCGAGTGCTCCCCACCGGGCGAATTTCCTTCTCCTGAATTGCTCGTAACATCTTGGCTTGCAGATCGACGGGAAGTTCACCCACTTCGTCGAGAAAAATCGTTCCCCCTTCGGCCATGGCCATCAAACCATCTTTCGACTGATTCGCTCCGGTGAACGCCCCTTTGACATAACCGAACAGTTCACTTTCGATCAGTGTCGGCACCAAGGAGCCGCAGTCAACCGGAATGAATGGCTTGTCGCGGAACGGACCGGAGTAGTGGATCGATCGCGCCACCATCTCTTTGCCGGTTCCGCTCTCCCCCAGAATCAGCACCGGATGCGCACTGACGGCGGCCTTGGCGATGATGCGATAGAGCTTCTCCATCTCCGGAGCGCGACCGATGATGCCCCCAAATCCTTGCTTGGATTTAACCTTCTCGCGAAGCATGCGGTTCTCCGATTTGAGTTTTAGATGACTGGCGACCCGCTCCAGCAAGAGCTTCAATTCGTCCACACTGAAAGGCTTGGTCACATAGTCGTACGCGCCATTCTTCATCGCCTGCACCGCCGACTGCACAGTCCCGTATCCGGTCACGACGATCACGACGGCCTCGGGCCGCCGCTCTTTAATCCTACGTAGAGCGTCTAACCCTCCTGCTCCCGGCAGACGCAGATCCAGCAGAACAGCATCGAAGGCCTGCGCGTCGAGCATGCGATACGCATGCTCCGCGGAATCGGCAGCATAGGCCGTGAAGCCCAGAGACTGTGCCACTTCCCGGCAAGCCTCGCGGATCGAGCGTTCATCATCCACAATCAGGAGATTAAGAAAGTTTGCCGGTTCCATTTGTGGAGTTGTGTGCAGCGGACTTAAAGCCGTTGATGTCATAACCTTTCATTTCCTTCCAATATTTGGGAGCAATTCATCATTTGTGGCACTGGGTGTAGCAGGCCTTCGAAACTTCCAGCGTCAGCAGGTGCCAGCGGTAGCAGCACCGTCATACGCGTTCCGCGATCGGGTGCACTGTCAACGTGGATCAAACCACCGCTGCCGGTCACGATGTCGTGGAGCGTGGCTAGTCCAAGCCCCATGCCTTTGCTGCCTTTGGTGGTGAAAAACGGTTCAAAAAGATGAGCCCGCGTGACCGCGTCCATTCCCTTTCCATTGTCTTCAACCATCAGAAGAACGCAGGGCCAAGCGCAATTTCCGTTCTCAACTGAGCTCTCGGGCAGCACCTGAACTCTGTAGTTGCTGGTTTGAATCGTGATCTGGCCGCCGCCTTCTGCCATGGCGTCGCGTGCGTTGAGCACGAGATTGAGGAGAATCTGCTGCACCTGTGTGGGACCAAGCTTGACCGGGCCCAGGCTCGCTTCCAGACGAGTTTCCAATGCAATGCTTTCGCCCACAAGGCGCGCCAGCAAATCCCTCATGCCCTCGACCACTTCATTCAGCAAACACTGGCGAATCTCAGATTTGGTTGGTCGCGAAATGGAAAGTAGCTGACGAACCACTCCTGCTGCCTGCAAGCTGGCATTACGGATCTCTTTCGCGTATTTGCGAGCTTCATCTTGTTCGAGACTATTCAGCAGGAGATCGCAATACAGAAGCACGCCAGTCAGAAGATTGTTGAAATCGTGGGCAACGCCGCCGGCCAGCCGTCCAACGGTTTCCAGCCTCATGGCCTGACGGAGATGTTGATCCCAGTTCTCATCCACCTGTTCTCCCAAAATAAATATGGAATCGGGTCTGCCATCCCAAGCCGCAGTGCGCCAAGCCGTCCATCGCCTCACCCGGTGATCGGCGAGGCAGGTTCTGGCGTCGAATCGAACGTTGTCCCGCGAAATATTGAATACTTCCCGGATGAGTCGTTTCGCTCTGGGTCCATCTTCAGGATCAAGCAGATCAGTAAAGTAGCAAGGGCGTGCGATTTCGGGGCTTCCCTGCAGGGTTCGCTCCAACGCCGGATTCAGTGTGGTGAGCTTGCCCTCGGCGTCACACTGGGCAAGCCAGAAGGGAGCGTTCTTAAAAAGGAAACCCAGTTCCGCTTCGGAATGGCGG
>JASHPL010000016.1 GCA_030038125.1 Candidatus Sulfotelmatobacter sp. | reverse complement strand
CCAGCCGCAGTTAGAGCCGAAAAATCTCCTTTCAGCATCGCCGGGGTAAGAACGCTGGTTTCCTCGAGCGGCTGAGCCTTGTGATAGCGGATACCCTCATAATCGACGAAGAAGAAGAACTTGTTCTTCACGATGGGACCGCCCAGGGTTCCGCCAAAAATATTCTGCGTGTATTTCGTAATAGGACTCGCTGGAGTCGGCGGGTTACAGTCTGCGCAATAAGCGAGCCCATTCCCCCACGAGTTGGCATCGAAAATCGAATCCTCTAGCAAATCGTAGGCGGAACCGTGAAAGTTATTGGTTCCGGATTTCAAGATTGTCACAACCTGACCGCCATTGGCGTTTCCGTAGCTCGCATCGGCATTGGCGGAGACAACTCGCAGTTCGGCAATCGCGTCGGGAGCCGGATTGTAGCCGATCAAGTTGTTCTGGGGCTCATTATCGTCAGCGCCTTCGATCGTGTAATTGTTTTCCTGCTCACGGTTTCCGTTAATTGCCGCGATGCCACTGTTGTATGTGTTTCGCTCGATCGCATTGTTACCGGTCATTCCGGTCGGATCGGTGTCGATAGCGCCCGGCTGGAACAGCGTCAACGACGAGAAATTGCGGCCGTTGAGCGGGATGTTCTGGATCTCGTTGGTCGTGAGGGTATTTCCTAGAGTTGCATCTGTCGTATCGAGGATTGGATGGACTTCCTCGGTGACCTGCATCGTTGTTGCGGTGGTAGCCAGTTGCAACTGGACGTTCACCTTCGCCGTTTGGTCGATGTCCAGGGCGAATGGGGTCGCCTGCGAGGCGGCGAATCCTTCGGCATCGACCTCAATTGTGTACGTGCCGATGGGCAGGTACCGAATGGTGTACACACCTGCAGCGTTGGTTTTTGACGACGTTTTCACCCCGGTCGCAACGTTGGTTGCGGTAACTCGCGCTCCGGTCACCAAGGCGCCAGTGGGATCAGTGACCTGACCCGTGATCGAGCCGGTTACGTTTTGCGCCAGTGCGGTCCCCAGGCACAGCACAATAGCGATCGAACAAGCGAAAAGGTGGCGGAATGGTTGCTTTTTCATAAATTCTCCAATCCTCGACGAACCAGCGCAACGCTTGCCGCAGCGGTTCTATCTTCGAAACACGCAGTTATGCCAACTTGGCGGTAACACGCGACACTAATCAGGAGGAATGACGACTGTCAAGAACAAAATGATCGTTTGGACCAAAATCGATCAACTATGTTGTCGATTCTGAAAATCTCCGCCGTCGCTGGCCGTGAATCGGGAGAGCTCTTGCCAGGGTGGATGTGTCCGACCCGGTCTTCACACCGACTCCGTCAGGAATGGAAAAGGCCCAGTCTGAGCACTGGGCCATTGCAGCGGTTGTCAGTATGGATGTACCGAGCTCCGACCAACTACTAGGGTTGATTGCAGCCGCGGCTGACGGTGGCAAGCGTGTTGTTGTTCGATGCGATCTGACAGTCATAGAGGCCGTTGGTCGAATCGAAGGAGAAATAGTGCTGCGAACTGGACGAGGGGCTCACGTCGCTCCCCTGGACCGAGTTGTTGACAAAGCTGAACGACAGCGGAAATCCATAGAGATAGACTTGTTTCCCGGCCTGATAGTTCTGGGTGGTGGCCACGGTGAGGCCGAATTCCGCACTGGGGACGGGCAAAATCACATCTACAGAAATCGGGAAGCTGAAGGTCTCATCCGTTGTGATATTTCCACGCCAACCGGAGGCGGTGGTCGACGACGAGACGCTGTTTTGCACGTTGGTATTCTGATCGAGCACGCTTTGGTTAACGGTATCGAAGTCGATGGTCGACGTGCTGGAGAACCTCTGCTGCTGTGAAATCGAGGTCGACACTTTGCCGTGCGAAGTGTTGACATAACCGGCGATGGTGAAATCGCGGTTCTGAGTAACCCCGATCGTTCCTGTGACGGTGGCGGTGCCCTTGAGGTTTTCCTGCACCACGGGAGATGGGTTGGCAAGCGTGTCCTTGGTGAGTTCACCGGTGATCTGTTTCGATCCCTTATCGAAATAGAGGAGCAGCGACGCGGCCTCGGCGAAGTAATAGTTCTGGTCGAAAACGCTAAGCGAAACGGTGTGCTGGCTGCCGTCGCTCAGTAGTGCGGCAAACGGGGTCAGGTTGACCCGATAGGGGACGAAGTCCAGGGTCTGGGCTGCCGGCATCGGAACCCACTGGTCAGGCAGAAAACCCGTGAAAACCCAGGCCGAAATGGGGGCAATTCCCGCCGGTTTCCCGTCGATCGTGATTTCGGTTTCGCGAAAGTCGGTGTTGCCGCAGTCGAAAAGCAAGTTGATCGCATTCAGATTGTTGGGGAAGCAGGCATACCATTGCTCGTCGGTCTGCTGGCTTTGTGAGACCACATCGAGATAAGCGCGCTCGATGTTAGTGGGCAAAGTGAAAGTGGTCGTGAACTGATCCCCATCGGCAAGCAGAAATGCGGGCAAGTTTACACCGCCGCTTCCATTGCCCTGCACCATCGGAATGACTTCATCCGGGATATCGCTGGCCGAGTTGTTGTCGAAACGTCCCGCCGGGTAAAACTGCAGGTCCGCAGTTACCGTGAAAACCCCATTCAAATAGCTGTACTGACTGCCGCAATTGCTGCCAGTACAGTTTTGCAGAACGATGGTTCCCGGCTGAGGCATGGCCAGCAACGCGCTGTAATCGGTCACGTCGCGCTCCACGTGCCAGGTGTTGGTTGCGGTCTGCAGAGGCTCGGGTGTGGTTCCGAAGTAGACGTTCGCGTTGCCGAGGTAGACGCTGGCGGTGCGGTCGAATTGGAATCCGGCATTCTCGCTGAAATTGATCTCAAAGACGACTTTCTGCCAGGGTCCGGGACAGTCTGCGGGTGGCGTGAAATTGAAGGTTTGCGTGGTTTCAGAAAAGAGAGCGAACTGATAGTTGGAGAATAGTTGCACAACGCATGGTTTCTGGTGTGGTCGGGAAACAACAGGATCGGCGGTGACGGTGTATTGGGTTCCGATCTGGCGATTCGTGCTCTGTGCAAGCGTCGCGGTAGAACTC
Organism: Candidatus Sulfotelmatobacter sp.; assembly: GCA_030038125.1. Taxonomy (GTDB): domain Bacteria; phylum Acidobacteriota; class Terriglobia; order Terriglobales; family Acidobacteriaceae; genus Sulfotelmatobacter. The sequence continues at coordinate 4,340 of JASHPL010000016.1, read as the reverse complement.
AAAGCGGCCAGAAGGGCAAACGCGGGAACGAGAGACAGTCGTGGGCAGCAGCGTGAGGGAAGACTCATGAGCGGACTCCTTCCTTGTAGGACTAGCGTGGAATCTGGGGATTCCTTATCGCATCCCGCCGCGAACGTTGTCAAGGAAAGAATGATTGAATTTGGCTGATTCACTCAAAATAATGCGTTGTGTGAAGGATTTTGCACATGGCTGTTCGAAAACTGCACTGTTTGTTGTACACTCACGCTTCCGGTTTGGGCGGAGCATCTCTTACCGCTGAGAGGCTACCGGATCTGTTGGTGAGAGATCGCTCTGGAAATGCGCGGAAGCGAAAGAGTCTGCAAGCGATTGTTCTACGATGAACGCAAGAAATCGCGCCGACCACATATTGCGCGAGTTGCGGCACAAAGGCAGCATCTCGCTCGACGAGTTGATGGCGGAGCTGGGAGCTTCTGCCGCCAGCGTGCGCCGTGATCTGGCCAAACTGGAATCGAAAGGGCTAGTGCGGCGAACTCACGGCGGCGTCACTCTGGTTGAGCCATTGCTCTATGAGCCCTTCCGTTATGATTCGCTGTTCCAAAATCGCGAGCAGAATCGCGTGGCGGAGAAGCGCAGAATCGGTTTCGCGGCTGCCGAAATGATTCAGGAAAACGAAACCGTGGGCTTCACCGCCGGGACGACGACCACCCATGTGGCGCGCAATCTCAGAAACCGGCACAACATTCGCGTGATCACCAACGCGGTCAACATCGCCATGGAACTCAGCAATTGTGCGGGCCTCCGGACATTCGTGACCGGCGGCCTGGTGCAGTGGGCGGGCTCGTTCTCCCTCATCGGGCAAGCTGCGATTACAGCTTTGAGCGACATTTACATGGATCGGGTTTTTGTCAGCGTATGCGGCATCGATGCGGCGCGCGGAGTGACGGTGATCGAACCGGAAGAGGCGCTGACGTTTCGTTCGATGATCCAGCAATCCAAGCAGACGATTGTGGTCGCGGACTCGAGCAAGATCGGCGTGGTGACGGCGGCACTGATCTGTCCGGTATCGAGTATTCACAGGCTCATCACCGACACACGCGCGTCCGACAAGGCGATTGCGCCATTTCGCGAGCGTGGCATCGAAGTCGAAAGAGTTTAGGGCACTGGCCCCGAGTTGCAGATTCTACGCGTGATTTTTTGACACTTTGTTCGTAACATCTTCCCTTTCATTAAGTTGGAGCGGGCATTTTACGGCGCTTATGGCACGTCTCGAAGCCGCGCCCCTTCAAGTCTTAGATCATTTACAAGTGAACTCTGTTTCCCCCGGCCGAGGGCGCCCGGGCTCCCACACAATTAGGCATGGGAAGCACGGTTAAAGAGGCGACTGAAAAGATCAGGTTCCTCGGCAGGAATTAAAGCTGGGGAAGCGCCACCCGCTGACATAAAAGACAATTTACAGGTTTGTGACAAGCGCATGACAGCGCTGTAATAGATTCGCGCATTGCTTACCTGTCACGCTGGCGGCAAGACCATTTAGAGCTTTCCGGTTCCAAAACACCCGATGCGTTGCGCGACAATCGCGATACATTTCGCCGCCGTATGCTTGATCGCTGGAGCGACGGTCCATGCTGTGGGCATTTCCAAGCAGGCAGGCGATCTGTTACATGAAGCACTGCGGCAACAAGGGGGCGAAGAGAAAATTCGTGGCATTCATTCCGTGCATTTCAACGCGCTCGGCCACCGTGATTGGCTGGAGGAATCAGAAAGACCGGAGGGGCCTTACATTGTCGAGTACGACCAGATTTCGGAATCTCGCGATGTCGAGCATGGCCGCTGGAAACAGGGTTGGGAGTTTCGTTGGGCATTGCCTCCCGAATTCCAGGGGAGCACGATCGTTGCAGACGGAGTGGCACTGCGTACATCGAATGTAGGAGCGCGGCCGGGTTCGCAGCAGCAAGTTCAGCAAGCCGAAGAAACACTGGAATTGGGCCCGGAACGCATTCTGCTGACGGCGCTCGCAGCTTCCGACGTGCACCTTGAGCCGGATACGGTATTGCAATCCGTTCCCCATCACGTTGTGGCTTTCACATGGAAAAATTCCCCTGTGCGCGTATTTCTGAATGCGGATACCTCGTTACCAACCGCAGTCGAATGGACGCGGGCGTATCCGTATGACACATTCTGGTCCGTTTGGGGTGATGTGACCACGCGGGTCTATTACTCGATGTGGTGGCTATGCCCGAACGGGATTCACTATCCCTTACAGTGGGACGTTTTTCGCAACAACCTTCCTGATCGCGTTCTGACCATCACTGAAATAAAGTTAAATCCAGAATTGCCCTCAGATGAGTTCGCGATTCCAGCCGATGCTCGGGAAGGCTTCGCTAAGAACGGCAGCCAAACCGTTGACCAACAGCCTTTCGGGCTATCCGGCGAACCGCCGCAGGAAGTGGCAGAAAACGTATTTCTTATTCCCGGCCGCTGGAACATAATCCTTATAAAACAGAGGGACGGGGTGGTGGTGCTGGAAGCGCCCGCGGCGTCGGCCTATTCGGCGCAAGCGATCTCCGAAGCGGAACGCCGTTGGCCGGGAGTTCCAATCAAGGCGGCGATTACTACATCCGATGCATGGCCGCATCTTGCCGGCGTACGCGAATATGTTGCGCGTGGAATTCCCATTTATGCGCTAGACCAGAACGTTCCGATTCTGCGGCGTGTTGTGGCGGCACCGCGCACGTTTTTTCCTGATCGGTTGGCCAAATCTCCACGCGAACCGGACTTCCGCGTCGTGTCAGGCAAGACGGTACTCGGGGATGGGGACAATCGCATCGAAATGTATCCTCTGCGCGGAGAAACCACGGAACGTCAACTGATGGTCTACTTCCCCCAGCACAAGCTGCTCTATGCCAGCGCTGCCTTTGAGAAAGACGATGGGCAATACTTTTATCCCCAGACTGTCTGGGAAGTGATACATGCGGTCGAGCGAGAGCACCTGCAAGTGAATAGCTTCATCACGATGCACATGCTTGCGACGGCGTGGAGCGATCTGGACAAGGCGATGGCCCAGGCCGAAGCCGGCACAAAGTAGGTCGCGTACCCTACTCAGTCCACGTTTTTAGCAAAGGTGGTCCAGCCATTTTTTTCCCAGGTCCATTCTTCCCATGTTTCAGGCAAATCAAAGCTGGGCAGTTCCGTGCTTGGCTTCACGCCTCGCGCAGCGCGAATATCGGATCCACTTTCGTGGCGCGCCGCGCGGGAAGATAACTGGCTAGCATAGCGACCGCAAACAGTAGAAGAGGTACGGCCGAAAACACCGCCGGATCGTGCGGGCGCACTCCATAAAGCAGGCTCGCCAGGAGTGAAGTCGTCGCCGCGGAAAAGAGCACGCCCACGGCAATTCCCACGCCCGCCAGCACCACTCCTTTTTGCAGAAACAGCTTGAGCACGTCATCCCGGTTCGCACCTAAAGCCATGCGAATCCCGATTTCGCGCGACCGTTGTCCCACCAGGTAGGCCAGCAGCCCGTAAATCCCGATTGAGGCCAGCAGCAGCGCCAACCCTGCGAAGACCAGTACGAGATTGGCGGAGAAACGGCGCGCGGCAAGGGATTGATCGATTACGTCATTCATCGAAGTTACATTGAACACCGGCAGCCCGGGATCGATGCTCTGAACTTCGTGGCGAATCTGCGACTCGAGCACAGCGGCCGGCAGAGATGTGCGCAGAACTACGCTCAGCTCCCGGTTCGGGTTTTGATACATCGAAAGATAAATGTGTGGGATGCCAGATATGTCGAGACCGTCACTCCTGACGTCTCTGACGATGCCGACAATAGTCATCCACGGCTTCGTAGGATCAGGTCCGAAGTGAACCCGGTGGCCGATCGGATCCTGTGCTCCCCAATATTTCCGGGCCGTGGTTTCGTCGACGAGGGCCACAAGCTGTTTACCGTCTTGATCGTCATTGGTTAAGAACCGGCCCCGCAGCAATGGAACCTGCATGACTTTGAAATACTCGGGGCTGATGCGAATTCGCTCGGCGCGCAGATCCTGTGACTCCTCCACCGGCCGGGCTTCAATGGTCAGCACATCAATCGCCTGAGCGTCGTTCACGTTCAGATTGGTGGTCGGCAGATCGGACGTGATCGCAGCCAGCTGCACTCCTGGAATCGCGTTCATGCGCCGCAACAGCTCGCGATTAAAAGCGACCTTCGGCGGAATGCCATTGTAGGGATCCGCCTTCGGATCATTGGGGATCGGCAGCCAAATATTCGCGGTGACCACCTGTGTGGGATTGAAGCCTGGATTTTCTTGCAGCAGATCGCGCAGAGTACGCAGCAGCAAGCCGGCTCCCACCATCAG
>JASHPL010000129.1 GCA_030038125.1 Candidatus Sulfotelmatobacter sp. | reverse complement strand
AATATCAAAATAAGGACTGACACTCGGAAAGCCAAACTTTTCTTCATACCAATCTTTTCTGTGCTTGTCCACCTTACAGACCAACGAAGTCAGGCGTCTTCCATAGAAGATTTCTGACTACAACCGTACGCTCCGGAAACTCACCTCCCAGTTACCACTCAGGGACGCTGTTGTCACTGAATACGTGCCACTCACCTTCAGTGGGGCGGTCGTAACGCCAGTTGCAACAGAGCTCTTCGAAAAGATCAGCGTGACCGTAGCGCTAGCGCCCGGAGCAAGATTCGTGATTGTCGCCGGAGCAGAAAGCAAAACTCCTGAACCCAGCGTGGCGGCAGTGACTTGTAGGGAACTGACCGTGACGTTTCCGGCGTTCGTGATGGTGACTATTGCAACGAAGTCACCTGAGCCGTTTTTCGTCAACGGCTGCTGGGGTGAGCCAGTGACGGTCACGACGGGAAAAGTGAGCTTTGATACGAACGCATCGTCAATGTCGCCCGATGTTGTGCAGCACCGCGCTTTCAGAGGATTCACGGTGGGAAAGCTGGGTGAGTTGGTAGTTCCGGTAACGTAGACGTTGCCCCCACTATCCGCGGCGACGCCAGAGCCGAAGTTATACCCAAGGCTACCGTCATTCCCGCTACCGCCAAGGTAGGTGGAGTACACCGCGGCTGAACCAGACGACGTTAACATAGCCACGAAAGCATCGTAGCCCGTGACGCCGTAAGTGTTGCACCAGCTGCACGTAGTCTGGAAGGCATTCAGGGTGGGGAAGTCGGGTGAGTTAGTGTACCCCGTCACATATGCATTGCCCATAGTGTCCACAGCGATGCCGGTGCCCTCATCATTCCCGCTACCGCCAAGGTAGGTGGAGTAAATCAAAGCCGAGCCCGAAGGGTTAAGCTTCGTTACGAAGGCGTCATAGCTGCCACCGCCGAACCCGGGTTGCAGCGCACTCAGAGTGGGGACGTCATTGGTTAGCCCGGTTACATAAGCACTTCCTGCGCCATCCACGGCGATAGCTTGGCCCGAATCAAAGTTGCCGCCGCCGAGATAGGTTGAGTAGACGAGAGCCGAGCCCGACGCGGATAGTTTGGTCACAAAAACACTCTCACCAGCGCCAATAGCAGGTTGAAAGGCATTCGCAGTGGTGGGAAAGTCGCGTGATGTGGTGAACCCGGTTATATAGGTGTTGCCTGAAGCATCAACCACAATGGCGTTTGCATTTTGAGCGCCAGTACCACCGAGGAAGGTGGAGTAGACCAGAGTCGAACCGCTTGGGCTCAGCTTGCTCACAAAGGCATCTACGGCGTCGCCACTAAAGGTCCCCTGCAAGGCATTCACCGTCGGAAAGTCAATCGCTGTTGTCCATCCCGTAACGTAAGCAGCTTCCGTGCTGTCTACTGCGATACCAAGGGCAAGGTCAGATCCTGGGAAATAGGAGGAGCCTGGTGGGCCGGTGCCGCCACCAAGGTAGGTGGAATAGACCAAAGCCGACCCGGAGGCATCAAGTTCGGTGACGAATGCGTCCCACATTCCACCAGCAAACGTTGGCTGCACGGGATTCAAGGTTGGAAAATCGGTCGAGGTGGTGTACCCCGCAATGTAGGCGTCCCCCGAGGTGTCCAAGGCGATGGCATTAGCGTAATCAGATCCGTTGCCCCCCAGGTAAGTGGAATACACGAGAGCGGAACCGGACGGGCTCAGTTTGGAAACGAAAACGTCGTATGCGCCGGCGTTCGTTGGCTGTGCGGCTTTCACGATAGGAAAGTCTGTCGAGCTGGTGAATCCTGTGACATAGGCGTTCCCCGCGCTGTCCACCGCGATGGCTTTGCCCTCGTCATCCCCGGTACCGCCGAGGTAAGTCGAATATGACAAAAACACCACGGGGTCAATGATAAGTTGTCTTTGCCGGTCATAGGCGGCTACTTCAAAGCCCACCTGCTGTCTCGCCTTGATCACATATCGCCCATCGACCTGTTGTCTTTCGCCATTCGTCTCCTGATACACCAGGGGCTTACGCCAGCGCACCTCGCCGTGCGGTGTTGCCAGGACTAAGTCTCCGCTGTCGTCCCGGTGTATATGTTTAGCACCGCCGACTTCGAACTGTATCAAACGGGGATCGGCGCCCGGTGCGACGACAAAGTCATACTCCAGCTGCCTCTGATTGCCGTAGTAAACCAAATCAATACCCGGATAAATGCCAGCGTACTTCACCCTTGCGTAAAGGGAGACATTGGTGTGCCACTTCAACGGATTGGTGCCAATGAAGTAGTTGCTCTTGCCCGCTAGTTCTTCCTCGCCGCTAACCTTGACTGAGGGATTGGCTTTCAGCAGTCTCATGCGGAGCACCGTGCTGAGCGTCGCCCGGTCCTCCGATTGCAGCTTGCGACCGGCGAGCACAGCCTCGACGCTGTCTTTAGCCTTTCCATTTTTCCCGCACAGGAAAAAGACGGCCTCGTCACTAGTCAGGAAAAGGGTATAGCCCCTGCCGCGGGAAAGAAACTCCACACTCCCATCCGCCTGCCCTTGGTTCGCTTCAAAGCTCAGGGGCAGCTTGCTGTAAATTGCAAGCAGCTGGCTCCGCACCTTCGCAGAAAGCTCGGCACTGGCGGTGCTTGTCCTCTTGGGCACATTGGCAGGGGAGAATAGGTTGTTCGTGACTCGGTTGATTTGCCCTAGTTGTGTGGAACTGACCACGACCACGCAACAGAAGGAGAGCAAGCGAACGCCGGTCATAACACCCTCCAGAAAGTGCAATTGGCAGAAGGACGTTTTGCACGAGTTTTACTCTGCTTTCGTTACAAAAGTGCGACAAGGAAATGAATATCCGATAAAAGCAGTTCCTACTTCGGAATTTCCGCCACCCGACGTTCCGTGCCGTTGAATCAGAGGGCCATGGAACCGCTGAGCTTCTGGGCACAGCGATTTCCCAATCGCCAACCAGAGCACTGTGTGTTTCAAGTCGAGAAGTGCGGAGGTGCGGGGGCCGAAGAGAGCTTCGGCTTTGCTGGCACCGTTGTGTACGAGACAGACCCTTCGAAGCCTATTGGGGACGTGAAAAAAGCATGGGAGACCGCAAAGAGGCGCACACGTCGCCATTGTCCTACTTGTGGGAATCGCAGCCTCATAGAGAAGCCGAAACCTGGCTGCCATCTCTGTACTCCTGGTGCCTTGGCAGATGAATCTCGTTGGGATGCTTTTACATCAAGCCATTTTCTCGGGCAAAGCAGGAGAACGAGGCCAAGTGGGAGAGTCGATTTGACCGAAATCTGCATCAGGTTTAGCTTCCGGCTGCTGGAGATCAATTTTCGGACTGAGGAGTCACCGTGTTCTCATCGCTGGCAGAGCTTGGTGAAAGACTTCGTGCCACCGGTTATATTGCCGATCCGGTTGCCGTAAGCACCGTGTATCTAGCAGCCGAACTTCATAAACCATTGTTGTTGGAAGGGGCGGCGGGCAGCGGCAAGACCCAGCTCGCCTATGCCGTAGCCGACGCAGTCGGCACGACCGTCGAGCGCTTACAGTGTTATGAGGGCATCAACGAGGAGAAGGCGATCGGGAAATTTGATGAGCCACTGCAAAGACTCTGCGTCGAGTTAAGGGCCAAGTCGAACAGCATCGATTGGGAATCACTTCAGGCCGAACTGCATAGCAAACAGTTTTTCAGCGCCGGCCCGCTTCTACGCGCACTGCAGTGCGAAAAGGCCTGCGTACTCCTGATCGACGAACTGGACAAGGTTGACCATGCTTTTGAGGCGATGTTGTTGGAGCTACTGAGCGTCTGGCAACTGAGCATTCCCAAGCTCGGCACCATTCGAGCCAAGAGTATTCCTTTTGTTGTGCTGACCTCCAATGAAGAACGCCGTATTGGAGATCCATTACGTCGTCGTAGCTTTTATCTTCGGGTTGAACATCCCAGCGCCGAGCGAGAAGCAGAAATTGTTGCGCTCAGAACCCCCGATTCAAGCCCCGAGTTCCACGCTGGAATGGCGGGACTCGCAAAAGCCTTGCGGGGTTGGAGCCTCGAGAAACCGCCTTCCGTTTCCGAAATTCTGGATCTGGC
>JASHPL010000128.1 GCA_030038125.1 Candidatus Sulfotelmatobacter sp. | reverse complement strand
CGTGCTGGTCATCACACGCAAGAACCCGGTGCACTCTGCTCTCGCCCTGATTACCGCGCTGCTGGCGCAAGCCGGGCTTTATCTCATGCTCTACGCCCCATTCGTCGCCGGCGTGCAAATCATTCTTTATGCCGGCGGCATCATGGTGTTGTTCTTGTTTGTCATTATGCTGATCTCGATTGAGCGGGCACAGAAAGAGCGCCAGTTCAACAAGCAATGGCTGGTTGGGATCGTCGCCGCGGCGGCTTTAGGCGGGCTCTTCATTGCGGTGTATACGAAAGGGAAAGCGTTGTTTCCGGAGAGTTCGATCACGTATGCCGAATCCGGAAACACGCAGGGCGTGGCCGATCTGCTCTACGGCCCTCATTCGGGAATGTATATGTTCTCCTTCGAGATCGCCTCCCTGTTGTTGCTGGTGGCGATCATCGGAGCTGTGGTGATGGCGAAGAAAAGGATTTAGATGAGCCTTGAGCTAGGAGTCGCGAGTCCGGAGGGATTTGGCCATCCGGCCAGCTCGGTTTATTGCCCGTCATTTTCGGCTCGCAACTCAGGACTCGCGACTCAGGACTAGCAATGGAAGCGATGCTTCACATTTCGACTCTTCATTACCTGGTTCTCGGCGCAGCGCTGTTCCTGCTCGGCGTAATCGGAGTGCTCACGCGGCGGAACGTGGTCATCGTGTTGATGTCGATTGAGCTGATTTTGAATGCGGTCAATCTGAACCTGGTCGCGTTCTCGCGGTATTGGCAGGGCATCCACGGGCCGGCTGCGCTGCACGGGCAAGTATTCGCGATTTTTGTTATTACTGACGCGGCGGCCGAAGCCGCTGTAGGCTTGGGAATTCTGATCGCCTTCTTCCGCAACAAGGAGACGGTCAACGTGGATGAAGTGAATTTATTGAAGTGGTGAAGAGGGGTAACTAGTACCGAGTACCCAGAAAGCGAACATGCTTCGGCCAACGAGTAACGACTAGCGACCAACGACATGCTGTTCCTAAACTACATCTGGATCATTCCGCTGCTGCCCGCGTTTGGCGCGGCGATGATGTTCTTTTTCGGCCGCAAACTGCAGAAAGCGACGGTCACCGCTGTTTGCGTGGGCGTGGTCGTGCTCGCGTTCTTGGTGGCTTGCGGGTCGGTTCTCGAGTACACCGCCTGGGCCAACGCGCACAATCATCAGCCCTATCAGACGATCCTCTACACCTGGCTGGGCAGCGATACCGGCCATCTCGGTTACCTCACGCACGATGGATCTCAAGCCGCGTTTCAGGCCGACGCCGGATTCCTGCTTGATCCGCTCTCCAGCATCTGGCTGCTGTTTGTAACCGGCGTGGGCATGCTGATCCATATTTACTCGATCGGCTACATGGCGCATGAAGGCGGGTATTACCGCTTCTTCGGGTACCTGAACCTGTTCATGTTTTCCATGCTCACGCTGATCCTCGCCAACAATTACGTGATGCTGTTTGTAGGCTGGGAGGGCGTCGGGCTGTGCTCATACCTGCTGATTGGTTTTTATTTCCATCGCAAGTCGGCCAGCGATGCGGCCAACAAAGCATTCATCGTGAATCGCATCGGTGACGCGGGTTTTCTGCTCGGGATGTTCTTCATCGCATGGCTCTGTGGATCCCTGCGTTTTGTCGACGTGAACGTGTTCGCCCATCTCGGAAATCACTCGCCTGAGACATTGAAATACATCACCGCTGCCACCCTGCTTCTCTTTCTCGGAGCCTGCGGAAAATCGGCGCAGCTACCGCTCTATGTCTGGCTGCCGGATGCGATGGAGGGCCCGACTCCGGTTTCCGCTCTGATCCACGCGGCAACCATGGTCACCGCAGGCGTCTACATGGTGGCTCGGTCGAATGCTCTATTTGTGCTGGCGCCGACTTCGATGAAGACGGTTGCGATCATCGGGGCACTGACGGCGATATTTGCAGCTTCAATCGGGCTGGTCCAGAACGACATCAAGCGCGTGCTCGCCTACTCGACCGTTTCGCAGCTTGGTTATATGTTTCTTGCTTTAGGCGTGGGGGCGTTTACAGCCGGCGTATTCCACGTCTTTACGCACGCATTCTTCAAGGCGCTACTCTTTCTCGGCGCTGGATCGGTGATTCACGCCATGAGCGGCGAGCAGGACATGCGCCACATGGGCGCGCTGCGTGATCGCATTCCCGTCACGTATTGGACGATGCTCATCGCCACATTTGCCATCGCCGGAATTCCTCCGTTTGCCGGATTCTTCTCCAAAGACGAAATTCTCTGGCAGACCTGGACCAGCGAAGGCGGCGCGTATCGCCTACTGTGGTTCATCGGCTACGTGACCGCGCTGATGACAGCGTTCTACATGTTCCGCCTCATCTATCTCACGTTCTACAGCCAGCCGCGCATGAGCCACGAGGTCGAACATCATATTCACGAATCGCCCAAGTCGATGACCGTCCCGCTCGTGATTCTGGCATTGATGTCGCTCATGGCCGGTTGGCTGGGTTGGCCGCACAGCCTCGGCGGTTCGGATCGCTTCGTGCGGTTCCTGGATCCCGTCTTTGCGCGCGGGGAAGCGCACGTTCTCGTCGAAGAAGGCAAGGCTGGGCAGCTGGCCGCGGGCGAAAAGGAAGAAGAGAAGACCAGTTCGATCGAATATCTGCTGATGTTTTTGTCCGTCGCCGCAGCGGGTGTCGGCTGGCTGCTTGCCGACCGCGCGTACGCGAAAGCCGATAAAGGCTTTGCCGAGCCAATTGCAGTTATGTCGCCGCCGCTTTATAAAACGCTGCTGAACAAGTATTACGTCGATGAAGGCTATGATTACGCTGTCACCGGACGCCGCAAGGTAGGAGACGTGCGTCTGGGCGTGATGGGATTGGGCGAAGCTAGTTCGTGGTTCGACGCCAATGTGATCGATGGGGCGGTCAACGGTGCGGGATGGCTCACGCGGATCACGGCAACCTTTTCCAGCTGGTGGGACAAGTGGATCATCGACGGCATTGGCGTCAACGGTCCAGCGATTTTGGCGCGCATGCTCAGTTATCCCGCGCGCCTGTTCGAATGGGGCCTGGTGCAATGGTATGCACTGGTTATGACCGCGGGCTTGGTAGGGTTCGTGTTTTATTACGTGTATCACTAAAACCGCTCTTCGCTATTGGCTTTTAGCTGTCAGCTGAAGAGGCTAAAACCGAAAGCCAAAGGCCAAGAGCCAAGAATCAAGAACGATTATGTACTCTCACATTCTCTCCATCATTCTCTTCACGCCGCTGGTGGGCGCGATCCTGCTCTTATTTGTTCCCAAAGAGAACAAAGGTGCCATTCGCTGGATCGCCAATATCTTTGCGCTTGGCGGATTTCTGATCTCGCTTCCGCTGGTTCCCTGGTTTTGGGACTTGCGCTTCCAGCCCGGCTTCAAGTTTATTGAGGGCTCGGCCAACAACTGGATTCCCTCGATCGGCGCTGGTTACGTGCTGGGCATCGACGGCATTTCTTTTCTGCTGATCATGCTGACCACCCTTCTGGGGTGGATTTCGATTCTGTCGTCATGGACCGCGATCGAGAATCGCGTGAAGGAGTACTACATCTGGTTTTTGGTGTTACAGACGGGCATGCTCGGAGTCTTCATGGCCCTCGATTTCTTCCTTTTCTTTGTTTTCTGGGAAGCCATGCTTGTGCCCATGTATCTGCTGATCGGCATTTGGGGGGGACCGCGAAAACTCTATGCCGCCATCAAATTCTTCTTGTATACGTTGGCTGGTTCGGTGCTGATGTTGCTCGGCATCCTCTTTCTCTATTTCCACCATCAGCACGTCACCAGCATTTACACGTTCAGTATTCCCGAACTTTATAAAACCGCGCCGCAGATTTATTCCGACTACGGACCTACCGCCGCGACGCTGCTGTTTCTAAGTTTCTTCTTCGCCTTCGCCATCAAAGTGCCAATGTTTCCCTTCCACACCTGGCTGCCGGATGCCCACGTCGAAGCCCCTACCGCGGGCTCGGTCATTCTGGCGGGTGTTCTGCTGAAAATGGGGACCTACGGGTTTATCCGCTTCTCCCTGCCGTTCTTCCCCGACGTGCTCACGCATACCAAGGTTCGTTTCTGGGTAATGGCACTTTCGATCATCGCGATTCTTTACGGTGCACTTGTCTCGCTGATGCAAAAGGATATGAAGAAGCTCGTAGCCTACTCGTCGGTGAGCCACCTCGGCTTCTGCACGCTGGGAATCTTCGCGCTTTCTCCGCTGGGTCTGACCGGGTCCGTATTGCAACAGGTCAATCATGGCATATCCACTGGAGCGCTGTTCTTGATCGTGGGCATCCTTTACGAAAGGCGCCACACGCGCGAGATCGCCGAGTACGGCGGCATCTCCAACGTGATGCCGATCTATGCCGCGATCACCATGATCATGTTCCTGTCGTCGATGGGTCTGCCGCTGCTCAACGGCTTCGTCGGTGAATTCACCATTCTGCAAGGAACCTTCATGGAAAGAGAGATCGCCGGTCATCCGGGCTGGTTCTGGGCGGCCTGGGCGGTGCCCGGAGTGATCCTCGCCGCGGCCTACTTGCTATGGCTGTATCAGCGTGTCTTTTTCGGGCAAGTCACGAATCCGAAAAATGAAAAGCTGCACGATCTGACGCCCCGTGAAGTTTTAACCTTCGCGCCCCTGATAATTATGGCCTTCTGGATCGGGCTCTACCCGAAGCCGTTTTTCCAGATTCTTGAGCAGCCGGTGAATCAGTTGGTGCAGAACATGCGTCCGGATTACGGCAAACCGCCCGGCACAATGAACGCGGCTGTGCCTTCATCGCCGCCCGCACCCGTAGCTCTGGCTGCGACTGCGGCCGATTCCACACGCGCGTCGCAGAAGGGAAAGAACTAGTGGGCCTGCTCCAGTTCACAGCGACGGATTACGTGCTGGCGCTGCCAAT
>JASHPL010000127.1 GCA_030038125.1 Candidatus Sulfotelmatobacter sp. | reverse complement strand
CTGTACTTTCTGCTGGCCGGAGCGCAGCCGTTCGAAAGCAAGGCTGGAGAAAAGTTGCCGCTCGACGAATTGCTGAGAAGACTGCGTGAAGAGGAACCGCCGAGTCCGAGCACGAGGGTGAGCGTGGATCGCGGGACATCGAGTACGACGGCCGAAGCGCGAGGCACCGAACCGAAACAGCTGGTCAGTCTGCTGCGCGGCGATCTGGACTGGATCACCATGAAGGCGCTGGAGAAAGATCGCAGCCGCCGCTACGGTTCAGCTTCTGAATTTGCCGCAGACATCAAGCGCTATTTGAATCATGAAGCCGTCGTTGCTCGTCCCGCGAGTACCGGTTACCGATTGCAAAAGTACATCCGGCGGCACCGCGTAGCTGTAGCTGTCGGAACTGGGCTCGCAATCTTGCTGGCCGCCTTCATGATCTTGCAGGCAGTCGAGGTGCGCCGGATCACCAGGGAGCGTGACCGGGCGAACCAGGAGCGCGATCGTGCTACGCGTATCACCGATTTCATGACGAACATGTTCAAGGTGTCTGATCCCTCCGAGGCCCGAGGGAAGAGCGTGACCGCCCGCGAGATTCTCGACAAAGCATCGAACGACGTGGGGAAGGGATTGATAAAAGATCCTTCGGTTCAGGCCCAAATGATGTACGCCATGGCGTCAATTTACTTTAACCTGGGGCTATTTGACCGGGCTCAAGATCTGGCCCAGCAAGCTCTTGACATTCGAAGCAAACTCCTGGGCCCTGACGACCCTGACACTCTTAGATCGATGACGCAACTGGCGGCCGCCCTGGTCCGTCGAGGACACGTGCCCGAAGCTGAAAAATTGGAACGCGACGCGCTCGCGAGGGAGCGCCGTGTCCTGGGAGCAGACGATCCGCTCACAGTCAAAACAACGGACTATCTCGCTATCACCGTGAGATTCGAAGGGCATCTCGATGAAGAATTACAGCTGGAGCGTGAAGCGGTGGAGGCAGGAACTCGCACACTGGGGGCCGAGAATCCGGAGGTAGTCAGGATGACGGGCAATTTGGGAGCGGCACTTTCCGATTTGGGCAGATACGCCGAAGCCGAGCAGGTGCTTCGGCGGGCGTTTGAAGTCGCCCGTCGCGTAGAGGGACCCGACTCACCGCACGCATTGATGGATGAAGGGAACATCGGATTCGCCATTAAATCACAGGGCCGTTACGCGGAGGCTGAGCCGTATTATCGGGAAGTTCTGGCGATCCAGCAAAAAGTGTTGGGAATGGAGCATCGGGATACGACGTGGACCATGCTCAGTTTGACCACCGTCTTGATCAAAGAAGGGCGTCTGACTGAAGCTGAAAGCTTGATGCGCCGCGTAGTAGCTCTGCGGACGAAGACCCTAGGCCCAGAACACTTCGAAACTTTGGGATCGAAGGGTGTGCTGTCAGACGTGCTCTCCAGGGAGGGGCACATCCAGGAAGCGGAGAAATTACAAAGGGAAACGCTGGCGAAAATGATTCTTACTATCGGACCGGAGAACCCTGATACTTTGGAGACTCAATCATATCTTATTCGAACGCTCAATCTGCAAGGTCGCTATTCCGAAGCTGAAGAGCTAGCCCAGAAAACCTATACGTCGCAGCTTCGCAATGCTGGGTTGCAAGATTCGCATACAGTGGACACGTTGCAGCAATTAGGCCTATCGCTCGCCCATCGAGGTCGCTATGCCGAAGCAGCCAAACTATTTCAGGATGCAATCGCCAAAGAAGCAGGGCCCTCGACGCAAGGAAACCCTTTTCAACTGTGGTATGCCTTTGCCTGTGTCGCGGCCGCTGCGAATCGTCCCGACGAAGCGATGCAATATCTACACGAAGCCGTGAACCGCGGATACAAAGATGCTGGGGCTGTCGCCGCAGACGACGATCTAAAAAATCTTCGGAGCAACCCGCACTTCGAGTCACTCATAGCTGCGCTGCGTCAAAGCGCAACCGCGAGCAAGACAAGTTCTCCTGCATTCTGATTCGACCCGGACGAAATAGTTTGGAAGCATCCAGCAAACCGGTGCTTGCGGAAAGTTCAATGGTTCGGCTGTGCTCGGCGATTATTCAGCGACGCTCTGTAATCTCTATTATTTGGCAGCCGACAGACACACGAAATCGCTCTTAGGCCACGAATTGGTTGGCATTATCTAAAGTGTTTTAATCAGTGCTCCGCTTTTTGGTAGGCGTTTATCACCTAACTCTAGGTTTTAGTAGATTCCATCGTGAACTCAGCCACTCCAACTCGCCACACAGATTCGCTAATCACGTCAGCCTGTTGACGGCACTTGTAGGCTCATTCCCGATTTCAGCATTCCCCTTGGCTCACCTGCGAACCAAAAAAGTCTGTGGTCACGCGAGTGCTATGGCAGATGTCATGTGGGGTGAAGCGTCCTCGATCTCCGAGGACTTCAATCCGAGGACTTTAATCCAGAGAGAGTTTCACTGAGGGTAGAACCTCGCACGCGAACCAACAAGATCTGTGTGTCTTGTCCGTCAGGCAGCCGTGGCAATTATTCCATGCCGGAATCCACAAGTGTCCAACTTTCGGTTGCCAACGTAGAAATGGTTTGTCGACCACACAAAATAACTGCGAAAGGAAGCCTCGCCATGTTGAATGTGAACAACCGTCGCGGATGGCTCATGCAAGGCATTCTACTGATAACAGTATTAGGTTTCATTGCTCCCTATCTGCTTTCCCAGACCACGATCAGTACGGGCAGCATCGTGGGCACGGTCAGCGACCCTCAGGGCGCCGTAGTCCCGAGCGCGAACGTAACTATCACCGACCAAGCGACGGGGCACGCAATCACAATGCAAACCACGTCGGCTGGAACCTATGCCTCTGGCGCACTGGCTCCGGGACAATATGTTATCCGGGTGCAGGCCCAGGGTTTTGAGACCGTCGAGGAGACGATTGTTGTGCAAGTGGGCGTTACTGCCTCGGGGAACTTCAAGCTCCAATTAGGTCAGGCCGGCCAGGTGATCGAAGTGCAGGCGAGCAATCTTCAGGTAAACACCGAGCAGGCAACAGTGCAGGGAGTGCTGAGCCCGGAGCAGATCGAGAACCTGCCGATCAATGGGAGGAATTTCCTCGATCTCGCCCAACTCGAACCAGGAGTGCAGATTCAAGACGGCGGAAACTTCGATCCCACCAAGAAAGGATTCTCTTCGATTTCTTTCGGTGGACGCTTTGGACGTACAGCACGCATCGAGATCGATGGCGTCGACACCAGCGATGAAACTGTAGGAACTGTCACTCAAGACATTCCGCAGGGAGCGATTCAGGAGTTCCAACTGGGGCAGTCGATGCTCGACCTATCGACGGAGCTGACCTCCTCGGGCTCGGTCAACGTCGTCACCAAGTCAGGCACGAACGCTTTCCATGGACAAGGCTATTACGCATTCCGTGATCAGAGTCTGAATGCCAATCTGCCCGGAGCTTCGTCCGATTATTTCCAAAGAAATCAATACGGCGGCAACTTCGGTGGAGCGTTTATCAAGGACAAGCTGTTCTTCTTCGCTGACGCAGAACGCACCAAGCAAGACCAGGGGCTCCCGATTCTCGCGACCCCTCCCTTTGAAGGTTCTACAGGTGTTCTTCCCGCACCTTTCCGCGAGGCAGACGGAATTGCCAGGCTGGATTGGCAGATCCGCGGCAGCTACAAGGTGTTCTATCGCTTTTCCTACGATCAGAACAGCGATACCACACCGTTTGAGCCCGTCGCTTACCAGCCGCTGGATAATACAACTCATACTCGCGATCACGTTGTCGGGCTGGATTTCACCACCGGAACCTTTACTCACAATATCCGCTTCGGGTACATGAAGTTCTTTAACCACATCTCGAGCGGAACCAATGCTTCGACGCCTTTCAACACATCTTCGCCAATTGAACTGGCCATCGGTCCGGACCCAAGCTGTCTCAACACTCCGGGCGTGATTCCCGACCTGTTTTGCGCAGGGCAAGGTTTCCTGGCGCCGCAGAGCACCCCGCAGTCCGATCATCAGTTGAAGTATGACGGCAGCCATGTGATCGGCTCGCACTTCATTCGTTATGGCGGCGGCTGGAACCACATACAGGGCGGCGGTTTTGCGGGGTTTCTGGCGGATGGGCCGGCCGTAAATGCTACACCAGCCGAGTGCGCCGGCTTCCCTGGGTGCGTTTCGAGCAATCCTCTGTCTTATCCCACCAACTTTGTGCAACTTGGCAACGGATCAGGATATTCCACGGAAAAGCCTTCCTTTGGATTCCCGGCGGGAGGTCTGGGCCCGGACAACCGAATTTCCTGGTACGTAGGGGATTCTTGGAAGATCAGGAGAAATTTTACGCTCGACTATGGCCTGCGCTACGTTCGAGACACGGGAAGAACGGATAGCGACCTGGCGCCAATTCCGCAGCTCGCCGCGTTCAACAACCAGTTCTATTCCGGGTTGCAGGATCGGGTGAACAATCCGAATCTCAATTTTGCCCCCCAGCTGGGCTTTGCCTGGGATCCGGTTTCTGATGGAAAAACCGTAATCCGTGGTGGGATCGGATTGTTCTATGAAAATTCCATTTGGAATAACGTCCTCTTCGACCGGCCCGGCCGTTTGATGACGGGGAGCTTTCTGGGCTTCCAGCTAGCGTGCAATGGCGGAACCCCGGTGCCTTACACCTTACCCGGGACGAGTACAGTGGTCAATCCGGGTGCTGTCAGCTTCAACGGAACCACCGTCAACGTATGCAACGCACCGATTGGCTCGGTGGAAGCGCCGATCTATGCCTTGCAACAACAGTATCAGGCAGCTTCCGCTTCCGTCGGCACAGGGCCGAATGCCGGCTTCGTTGGCAATGGTTTTCCCAACGATCTCGGTGATACCGGGCCCTATGGAACGGGTACGAATTTGTTTGCGCCGAACTACAAGACCCCGCGCTCGGTGCAGATGAATATCGGCATCCAGCGCGAGATTCGTCAGGGCATGGTGCTCACCGCAGACTACCTTCGCAACGTCTCCACGCGCACGCTGCTGGCGGTGGACACGAACCACGTCGGCGACGTTCGCTTCGTAAATGTGGCCGCAGGGAACGCAGCCATAGCCGCCACCTTGGCAGCGTGCGGCCAAACAACCATTGAAGGCGCCATTCAGAACGGGACTTGCCCCGCCACGGCATTCAACCCTGTTGTACACACGGCAACCATCGTCGATTTTGCCGCGAACGGACTGGACTCTGGTTATTCAAAGTGCGGCGGAGGGCCTTGCCCGAGTGCTGCGTTTGGCGGAGTAAACAACGGAGCCACGGGCGGAAACCAGATGTTGTTTCCCATCGGCCGATCGGTTTTTGACGGCCTGCAGCTCTCCTTGAAACAAGACGTCCACAACCCATTTCGTGGCGTGCGTTACATGAACATGCAGGTGTCATATCAACTATCGCGATACGACTCGCAGGCGGAAGATGGCGACTTCGTCAATAGCGCGTGGGATTATGCCAACCCCGGTAAGTACATTGGACCGGACGGGCTGGATCGCACGCACCAGCTTTCGTTCGGCGGTGTGATGGATTTGCCCGCCAGCTTCCGCCTCAGCTTGATTGGGCACTTTTATAGTGGCCTGCCGACTACCCTGACGCTTGCTCCCACGGGATTGCCGGGCGGCATGTTCGTAACCGGGATTAACGGAGACGGCACTGGAGACGGCTATGAGTCGAACGGCACAAATGGTCCTCTGGGGAGCGTTTTGCCCGGCACGAATCTGGGTTCGTACGGACGCGGCGTTAACGGCAGCAACATCAACAACGCGATCGCAAACTACAACGCCACTTACGCAGGCAAGCCGACCCCGTCCGGCCAAGTGCTGATCAACCAGTTCGGATTCACGCAACAGGAGCTGACCCAGCTTGGAGCCGTGATGCCGGTAGTCAACCAAGCGCCGGCGGACCAAGCCAACAACGGTTGGCTGCGAGATTTTGACACCACTTTAGGCTGGAACTACAAGGTCAAAGAGCGTGTGACTCTGGAGCCGACGGTCAGCTTCTTCAACTTGATGAACTTTTCCAATTTTGATCCGGCGAAGTTCACGCTCAGCGGCGTGCTCAGCGAAGCAGCTCAGCCCGGTTTGGCGGGTGGAGCATCAGCGCCTGGTACCGTGACCAGCACGCCCGGTTTGCAGCCGAATAGCTTGCGGGTTGGGCTGGGCTCGGGAGTGTTTGGCTTGGGAGCTCCGCGAGTCTTGGAATTCGCGCTCAAGCTCACTTTCTAATATCGGAAACGCAGGCAACATCGTCAACCGACAAGATCAGTTACAAGTCGGTCCAGGCCGCTCGAAAGAGCAGGCCTATGACGGCCCGTGACCGAGTAATGCCCCTCGACGAGAACCGGCCGCTCCGCTGGAGTGGCCGTTCCACGGTCCGAATCTCTGACAGACTCCTACCAAGACATCATTAGCGAGAATTGCGCCGACGGCGCATTGCGTTTTCGACGCGTCGCGCCAGCGCTCAGGCGGTCCGCTGCCCATGAAGGCAGAGCCAACAATTGTGTGCCGGATCGCCATTTCATCAGATGCGCCTCGAACCCTTGCCGTATGCACACTCCCGATAAATCTTTGCTATACTTCCCTAGTATAGCTTGATATCAACGTATTATTGGTATGCGTGCTTGGTGAAGGGTTGCAGGGAATGAATGTCAGTCTTTGCTTCCCGGGTGCAAAGTGGTCAGATGAAACACTTGTCCCTGTTATCTAGGACACTACGATGAACACCCTGAAGATGGCGCCAGCCGGACCTGCGGTTCCAGTCCCAGAAGCGGCTGGCGATTCTCTCGTTGACGATATGTCGCAGCGTTCGTCTGTAAGATTGATGATAGCACGCGAGGCAGCAGAACAAACCGCGAGATTGACGGAGACTTCGCCGCCATTGCAAGCGCCTGCGAAGCTACAGGCGCTTCGAGTGGCCGTCAAAGTCCGGGGAAGGATTC
Source organism: Candidatus Sulfotelmatobacter sp. (assembly GCA_030038125.1). Lineage (GTDB taxonomy): Bacteria > Acidobacteriota > Terriglobia > Terriglobales > Acidobacteriaceae > Sulfotelmatobacter. The sequence continues at coordinate 2,310 of JASHPL010000127.1, read as the reverse complement.
TCTTCATCCATCTGCGGGACGTGGTCTCCGTTCAGGCTAAGGGTAAATGTGTGCAGCTCCAACTGAACGCGAACTCCTACGTACTACGGGAATCTATTTCGGTCGTGGCAGAAAGGCTCGAAACCTGCGGATTCATCCGCATCCACCGATCAATGCTCGTGAACACCTCCTTTGTAGAAGAAATCAGGCCGCTTTCGACGGGAGAATACTGCCTGAGAGTCGAAGGGGGAAATGAGTACACAGTCACCCGAACCTACAAGAAAAATCTCAAATCCCTCGCGGAATTCTGGATCGGCACCGGTATGTTCTTGCCCTCTAAACCGGACAACCATGCTTGAAGACCGCAGTCTTTGATTCCCTTCGTGAAAAGTGGATCGACTATTTTGACCTTTGCGCCACGCAGATTGAGGTTTAGCCTCCCCAGTCGGAGAGAGCAGGCGTTGCCGAAGAGCAGCCGAATTTGCCGGTCGAATTATGCAAGGTAATGGTATGCTGTGCTGCTTGTTGCGCTCTGGCCGAAATCAAAAGGAACACGACTTTGCAATTGGCTGAACTCGAACAGCGTTTCGGAATTCCAGCGATAGCCCACGTGGGCCAAGGCAACGGCGGGCTACCGCGAGTGACAATTTCCAGTTCACATGGAGGGGGCGAGATGTATCTACATGGCGCCCACGTGACCTCCTGGCGTCCCGCTGATCATGACGAGGTACTTTTTCTCAGCACGAAATCGCGGTGGCAGGAAGGCCATGCCATTCGAGGTGGGGTCCCAATCTGTTTTCCTTGGTTCCGTGCCAAAGCAGACGACCCCCAGGCTCCCGCGCACGGATTCGTGCGCACGAGAATGTGGCAACTCGAATCGATCGTTGAAAGCGATGCCGGAGTTGTCGTCACCATGTTTACAGAAAGTGATGAGCAGAGCCGCCGCTGGTGGCCGGCACAATTCCGTCTTGCGCATCGCGCCACCTTCGGTTCCGAGCTCAGGCTGGAACTCGTTTGCAGCAATACCGGTACAACGCCCCTGCGCTTTGAAGAGGCTTTGCACACCTACAATCGAGTGGCAGACGTTGCCAATTTGCACTTACAGGGTCTCGATGGTACGCGCTTTCGCGACAACACCGACTCGAATAACGAGAAAAGACAGCTCCACGACATTGTTATCGCCTCGCAAATGGATAACGCGTTTTTGGATACGCAAAGTGCTGTCGACATAGTCGATCCTGAACTGCGCCGTCGCATTCGCCTCCAGAAATCGAATTCACTTACGACCGTGGTCTGGAATCCCTGGCGCGAGGGCTCGGCTAGAATGCAAGATCTGGGTGACGGCGAATGGAGGCAGTTTCTCTGTGTTGAAGCCAGCAACATCATGGAATCGGCGGTCACGCTGGAACCTGGGGAGAAGCACACGATGACCGCCTTGCTTAGCGTGACGAAGCTCTAATCAATGCACTAACGCAAGGCATGGCGCTGGATGCATGGGCAACCCTTCCACTAACTTGCGCTCGCTGGCGATTTCCAATTGGCAAAATGCGAAGCCGCAAGATGGTGCAACCGTGCAACCAAAATCCTTCCGACGAATTTGAGCGCAAGAGAGAAATTTCTCAACAACCACGACCCTGGCTGTTTGCTTCAGTCTTACTCAGAACTTATGCCTATAGTCCTTAGCCATGTTTCGACCAACTGTGGCCATCTCGTTACTGGAAGCTGCGTACGTCGCAACCCAAACGCATGACCGCCTTGCGCATACAGGTGCATCTCCACCGGAACACCGGCATTTTTCAACCCAACATAGTAAACAAGCGACTGGTCGATGCCATCGATGTGATCATCCTCCGCCTGTAGCAGAAACGTAGGTGGCGTGTCGCGGGTGACGTGAATGTACGGATTCAACTCAAACATATCTCTCTTCCACAGATGCCCAGGATAGATTGCGACCGCAAAATCGGGCCGGCAGCTTTGTTTATCTGACGCATCGATCGGTGCGTACAAACGGCGTTTAAAATGCGTGCTAATCTCCGCCACCAAATAGCCGCCGGCTGAAAACCCCAGCACTCCTACCTTGTGAGGATCGATGTGCCACTCGCCGGCATGAAAGCGCACCAGCCCCATCGCCCTCTGCGCATCTTCCAGCGCAAGAGTCGATTCGGCAAGTCCGTTGGGTCGGCAATCGCAGTGCCAGTCGTAAGGCACGCTTGGCACGCGATATTTCAGCAGCACGCATGTGATCCCTCCAGACGTTAGCCAGTCGCAAACCTCCGTGCCTTCCAGGTCGATAGCCAATCCCTGGAAGCCTCCACCGGGAAACACCAGAAC
>JASHPL010000126.1 GCA_030038125.1 Candidatus Sulfotelmatobacter sp. | reverse complement strand
TTGGGATGCGGCAGTTCGCAGGTCGTAATGGTGCCGTCATAAACCAAATAATGGTCGGGGCTGGTTTTCGCGACCATTTTCCCGCTGAAGTAAAAAGGTGCGGTAGAGGTAAGAATGGCCCGACTCCCTTGAAAACGAAATCCCGTCGTCCCTGTCACGTCATAGAAGTTGCCGGTTTCTGTCGTCAGATTGTAGGTTCCGTGGCTGGCCTGGATGTGCTCGTCGTTCGGTCCGCCGTCGAGATGGAAGTGTCCTGAACCCGTGGCTTCGCCGGTATCCGAATTGTACGTGGCTTCGTCGGCCCGTAAAACGTAATTGAGATAGTAGATTTCGACATCACCCCGCCCTTTGTAGAGGGGACCAATTTTTTCCTGCTGCAGAGCACAGATCGTCGCTTCCCCCGACCGCGCTCTTGCGGCTTCGGCGGCACATGGACTCTTCCCACCCGAAGATGGTGTTTGCACTGACGAAGAATCTGGTGGCACCCCGGGTCGCTCGGGCTGACCTGAATCCTCGGCAAGCAACTGGGTGGTTACTAGAGCCCCGACAAGAAGCTGATGACAAACAAGCAGCGCCGTGATAAGGAATCTATTGCGACGGGTCATCGTCAGTCGGTCGTCATCAGCAAGAAGTCATGACAAGGAGCAAAAGGAAAGAACGTTTCAAAAGATTGCCTGTCGACTCGAACAGCGTAACGCAACGCTTTGTCCGCATGGTGAAGTTAGCACGGTGTGGCCCACGCGGAAAAGTAACCAACAAGAACTTAGGATTCCCGCTGGTTGACTCCTGGTTGTATCTCTGGCCTTAAGCCGGACTGGTTCCAATGAATTGTCCCGAATCAAGCGATATTTCCAGTGAGCTTTACGACAGCGCATCGCCGCCTGCCACATTGTCTCAGCCGAGTCCTGGGGTTGACTGCAGCGCTTCTCCCGATAGCTCGGCTTGGCGCGACGAACTCTCCCAGCGCCTCAATCGTTACCGTGCCCGCCGCAAAATGTCTGGGCCACGCTATCCATCGCTCCATCTGCCATTCGATGCCATGCCCTCTTCGGGAACTGATCTGAGTCTGAACTCAGACTCCCTGCCTTCTCCCGAGAAGACTCACCTGACGCAGGCGAGCGCGAACATTCATTCTGAAGAAGTTTCTGAACCGTTGCCCAATCACCAAGCGTTGTCGGTACCTGAGGCAAAGAACGCCAGAGCAAAAATCATCGAGTTCCCTAGATTCGCATGGGCCCCGCCTCCGCCACCGCCGGACCAATTGGCGGAGCCGGTCATCGATCGACCACGCATCCTGGAAGTTCCGGAGGTTGAGCCGCCTCCCCCCGCCTTAGGCGGGATCACCATTGAACCGGCCCCAAGTCAGGATGCCGAAAGGCAGCCTGGCATTGATTTTCCTCTGCAAAGCGCTTCGCTGGCGCGACGCATTGTGGCCAGCATGATCGATGGCTTGATCGTCGCTGTCGCGTTCGCAATTTTCGCTGCCATCTTCTGGAAGGTCACGGCCGTGCGCCCGCCGCTTGTGCAGTTACTGTGGGCAGGTGGTGCTATTTTCTGCTTGTTCTGGGCGGTTTACCAATATTTGCTGATGGTTTACTCCGCTCGAAGCCCTGGATTGATCGCCGCTGGTCTAAAATTGGCCCGCTTCGATGGCACTGCGACTGTTCGATCATTGCGCCGCTGGCGCGTTCTGGCTTCTTATCTTTCCGCAGCCTCGCTGGGCATGGGTTACGTGTGGGTCTTTCTCGATGAAGATGCCCTCTGCTGGCATGACCGCATCACCCATACCTATCTCGCTCCGAAAAAACGGGAATCTAAGTAGAACATTTTCCTCGAGAGTGTTTTGGGCGGTCGGTTTTCTATTCTATAAACAGGAATTGCGCAGCCTCGTATTTCGTTCTACCATCCGAGACAGTGGCAACAGCGAAAAATAATCTCAATCTGAACTACAACCGCGAACGGCTGGTGTCAGCGGCGCCGGTCGAGGATGACTCCTCATTCGAGCTGAAACTACGGCCGGAGCGCCTCGCTCAATTCATTGGACAGAAAAAGATCAAGGAGAACCTTGAGGTCGCGATCGAGGCGGCGCGCTCGCGCGGCGAAGCGATGGACCATGTTCTTCTGTACGGACCTCCAGGTTTGGGCAAGACGACCTTGGCCAACATCATCGCCAACGAACTGGGCGTGCATTTTCAACCGACTGCGGCGCCGCTGTTGCAGATCAAGGGTGACCTGACGGCGATTGTCACCAATCTGCAGGAAAAGCAGGTCCTCTTTATCGACGAAATCCATCGCTTGCAGCCGGTTCTGGAGGAATTGCTCTATTCCGCTCTTGAAGACTATAAGCTCGACATCATCATCGGCCAGGGGCCGTCCGCTCGTACCCATACCCTGCAGGTCAAGCCCTTTACCTTTGTCGGGGCAACCACGCGAGCCGGACTGATTTCGTCCCCGCTCCGCGCCCGCTTCGGCATTGTACTGCGGCTGGAATTTTATACGCCCGAGGATCTGCGCATCATTGTCGAACGCTCCGCAGAAATTCTGGGGGTTGAGATCGATGCCGCGGGCGCAATAGAGATCGCCGGGCGCTCCCGCGGCACACCGCGTATTGCCAATCGTCTGCTGCGCCGGGTTCGCGATTACGCGCAGGTACGCGGTGCCGGCAAGATTGACGAGCCCACGGCCAAGGCAGCCCTGCAAATGCTGGAAGTCGATCGATACGGCTTCGACGAGGTCGACCGTCGCTTACTGCTTACCATTATCGAAAAGTATCAAGGCGGCCCAGTAGGCGTGAATACACTGGCCGCTGTGCTGGCCGAAGAACCGGATGCCATCGAGGAAATCTACGAGCCTTTCCTCATGCAGATTGGATTTCTGAATCGCACTCCGCGCGGCCGCGTCGCCACGCAGTTAGCCTACGACCACTTTGGGATCGCTCCCACTCGCAGGCAAAGCACATTGTTCTAATAAGATTTTGTCGCCACGAAGACATTGCCTGGGAGCCTCCCGTAGAGACGCCGTTCGGAATTCCGAACTCACAGGCGATTGATGTTTCATAGGTGCTCCTATTGGTGTATCTTGCTGGATTCTCCCTCGGATCGCTCTGAGATCCGATTCGCAGCGAGGGCGGGGTGCGTTGGAGTCAGGGGCAGAGTCGTGTTCTGCGGGTAACCCAGAAGGCTCGAATTGCGGCGCTGATCATCGCCGTCTTTCCGGCTGGCCTTCAGGCACAAAACTCTTTAGCCGGAGTCGAGGCCTCGGCGGTTATCGGAAAAAATGAACCACCCTCGTTGACCGTCCCTCGTTTGCCGCGCGCTCCTTCACTCGAAGATTTCCTGAGCATGAAGCCTCATGGCGAAGTCGCGTCGCAAATGGTGCAGGTCACTGGCTTCACCCAACGCAATCCCCACGATGGTGAAAGTGTCTCGGAGCCGACCGAAGCTTACCTGGGATACGATCAAAAGAATCTGTATGTGGTGTTCGTGTGCTTCGATGAACGCGGCCAGGTCCGCGCCCGCATGTCCCCGCGTGAAGACATTTACGACGACGATCAGGTAGAGATCATTCTTGACACCTTTCATGATCGCCGGCGCGCTTACGCCTTTCAGACCACACCACTTGGCGTTCAGTGGGACGCAATCTGGACCGAGGCCTCGCGCGAAGAGCAAACCCAGGGCAATTGGGACTTATCGTGGGATGCCGTCTGGGACTCCCGAGGCAAGGTCACCGATCGCGGTTTCGTGGTGTGGATCGCGATTCCCTTCAAAAGCCTGCGCTTCCCGGCAGCCAGGCAGCAGGTTTGGGGGATCATCCTTTATCGCGGCATCACGCGCAAGACGGAAGACGCGTTTTGGCCTCACGTTTCCTACAAAGTTGAGGGACGCCTGGGGCAAGCCGCAACGCTTTACGGCCTCGAGGGAATCTCGCCCGGGCGCGAGATCGAAATGATGCCTTACAGCTTGCTGCGCGGGTTTCGCGCGCTCGACACTCGAGATCCAACCAATCCTTATTTTCAGAACGCGGAACTCCAGGGGCAGCCGGGCCTTGACGGCAAGTTTGTGATCCATGATCACTTCGTTGTTGACATGACGGCGAATCCGGATTTCAGCCAGATCGAGTCGGAAGAGCCCCAGATCACGGTCAATCAGCGCTATGCAGTTTATTTCCCCGAACTGCGACCGTTTTTTCAGGAAAACGAGGACTTCTTCCGGACTCCCATGGATCTAATGTTTACCCGAAGTATTGGCGATCCTTCGGCTGGAATTCGTTTGACTGGAAAAGATGGCCCGTACTCGGTCGGTTTGTTCGCAACCGACGATCGCAGTCCTGGTCTTGCCGTGCCCGACTACGACCCGCTCTCGGGGATGCGTTCGTATTTCACCATTGCCCGACTTAGCCGCGACATCTTCCGCCAATCGAGCGTGGGAATGTTGTACACAGACTGGGAGTGCCCAACTACGGGCGAGTACAACCGCATCGGTGGAGTCGATACGCGGCTGAAATTCAATTCCAACTGGACGCTCGATGGACAGGCCGTCACCAGTTCCAGCAACATTCTCGGTAACTTGGTAAGCCCGACGTATTCGGCCAACAATTGCGAGGCGAATGCGTATCCGTTCAGCTCGGGAAATCGCGGGAATGGGTCGTACTACGCCGGACCGGCTGAAAAAGCGCAGTTGCACCGCGATGGCCTGCACTTCACTTACGATGGCATTTACAACGACATCACTCCGGGATTCGTGAGCATTCCCGGCTTCATCAACCGCGTCGATATTCGTGAAACCGACCAGGAGGTGGACTACCGATTTCGTCCCAAGAGCGGTTGGATCGTGGACTGGGGACCATCATTCAAGCTGCGCTACGATTTCGATCACACCGGCCTGCGGCTCGACACGGATTACGTTCCTTACATTGCGATCCAGGGGCGTGGCCAGACCACGATGTTTTTGCGCCCTTATGAAGAAACGCGCGAACGACTACGCCCGCAGGATTTCTGCTTTCTCGACTACACGGCCTACTGCCCGGCGCCAATAGGTCTTGCTCTCGGCAACAATCAGGACTATCACGAGCATACGAGCGGCGCGACGTTTCAGACCGCGTACCTGAAAAAGGCGATCATCGGTGCCTCGTATTACTGGGGCGATGGCGTGAATTTCGAAGCGGCGCTGCCGGAAGCGCCGACGGCCCCCACGCCCTACAACCTGCCCTACGTTGCTCGGCAGGACTCGGTCACGGCCACGCTGACCATCCGGCCGATCAAGCCGCTGAAGATTGAAAACACTTATTTATTCGAGCGATTACGCGCGACGGGGGCAATTTCGAGTTTGGTGCTGGCGCAGACTCCCGCAGCGGGACGCGGAATTTTCAACGATCACATTCTCCGCAGCAAGATCAACTGGCAGTTCACTCCCCAACTTTCGGCGCGTGTCATTCTGCAATACAACGGGCTGCTGGCAGCGACGCCCGGGGCTCCTCCAGATTCCTATACCTACCTGCCTACCCAGAAAGAATTCAACGCCGATTTTCTGATCACGTACCTTGTGCATCCGGGAACAGCGATCTATCTCGGTTATAACAGCGATCTCCAAAATCTGAACGTGGTTCGCCAGACTCCTGGCTCGCCCGGATACGTGGTCAACACGCCCAGCGGATATTTGAATGACAGCCGCCAGTTCTTCCTGAAAGTCAGCTACATGTTCCGCTTTTGAACCTGGGAAGAGCGCTATTCATGTCGGGACAGCCAACTCGTTAAGCCTGCCCTGAGCGAGGCGAGTCGACTGGGTCCGGCGGAAGCGTCCACAGTTGTCAATCCATCACATCAGGCATTGCACGATCGCGGCCGGCTCTGGACGCTCCGTATAATCTTCATTCGCGCTGGCGTACAGCACCGTTCCATCGCGATCGAGAATGTAAGTTGCGGGGATCGGCAATTCCCAACTGTCATCTCCGTTCGTGAACGGCAGATTTACGAATACCTGTCGATAGACTGCTTGCTGAGCGGCAGGAACGCGGTACACCAATCCGAACTGGCGCGCGACGTTATTCCCCGCATCTGACAGTAAAGGAAAGCGCAACTTGTGCTGATCGTGCATAAAGAATGACTGCTTCACCGTTTGCGGCGAGATGGCGACCAGCGCCGCTCCGGACTCTTCGATCTGCGGCAACATGTGGTTCATGGCTTCCATCTGCCCCACGCAGAATGGACACCAGCGCCCGCGAATGAAGCAGAGCACGAGGCGTCCGCGTTCTAGCAGAGCAGACGAAGAGGCCAGCTCCTTATCCTGATTTTGTAATTGGAACGACGGGGCTTTCGCGCCGACTGGAAGGATGTTCGCGGCTAGCTTTCGGCTCCTTAGCTCGGTTATGGCCTGCTCGTGAATCGCTTGCGTTTCATGGGGGACGTACTTGGCGATCAGTTCCTTGCGTTCGGCAAAGACTTCGCGCAGAGGGCGAGAGTCGAGGCCGGGAGTCGATTCTTCGAGTGATCGCCACTTCATCGTTATACGCTTACTCTTTGAGCTCTATGCCTGCGGGTTCGGTTTGGTCATCATCGAAGATAACGGATTCCTCGGGCGCATTCGGGTTAACACGTATGGCGAGCGACTCACATTCCCGGCAGTTTCATTCCCGCCAGTCTCCGCGCAAAGCTCGCCTTTCCCATCTGCTTGAACATCTTTTTCATCTGCGCGTATTGGCGAAGCAAATTGTTCACTTCCTGAATGCTCGTTCCCGAACCGCGGGCGATGCGCTTTCGCCGGCTGCCGTTGATCACTTCATGGTGCGTGCGCTCGTATGCGGTCATCGAGTTGATGATTGCCTCCACCCGGTTGATCTGTTTCTCGTCGACATGGTCGGCCGCCTTCTGCAAGCCCGAAAACGGCCCGATCGACGGCATCATGCCCATCAGGTTCTTGATCGATCCCATCTTCTTGACCGAGCGCAACTGGTCGCGGAAGTCTTCGAGTGAAAAGCCGTCTCCCGAGAGCGCTTTCGACGCCATCTCCGCGGCTTTCTTCTTGTCAATCTGCTGCTCGGCCCGCTCAATCAGTGACAAAATATCGCCCATGCCCAGGATGCGTGACACGATGCGATCGGGATGGAACGGCTCGAGCGCATCGTATTTTTCTCCCACGCCGATGAACTTGATCGGCTGGCCTGTGACTTGGCGGATCGAAAGCGCCGCGCCGCCGCGCGCGTCGCCATCCATTTTGGTGAGCACTACGCCGGTGAGCGTGAGCTTCTTGTGGAACTCGTCGGCGGAGTTGACCGCGTCCTGTCCGGTCATGGCGTCGGCAACGAAGAGGATCTCCGACGGATTCAAGAGCTTCTTCAGTGACTGCATTTCGTCCATCAGCTGCTCGTCAATGTGCAATCGCCCGGCCGTATCGACAATCAGCACATCGCAACCGGTGACGACGGCCTCGCGCTTCGCTTCCTTCACCAGGCGCTCGACGGTCGCTGTGTTGGCTTCCGAAACTTCGCCTTCGTAGATATTGGCTTTCACCGCCTGGGCGACCACTTTCAGCTGCTCGCGTGCCGCCGGACGATACACGTCAACAGAAACCAGCAGAGGGCGGTGTCCACCCTGCTTCAGCCAATGCGCCAGCTTGCCCGACGTAGTCGTTTTACCGGAGCCTTGCAATCCCGCCATGAGCACAACAGTGGGCGGCTGCGAGGCGAATTTGACGCGAGCGGTATCTTTGCCTAGAAGCTCGACCAGTTCATCGCGGACGATCTTGATGACCTGCTCGCCGGGCGAGAGCGCGGTCATGACTTCCTGGCCAACGGCTTTGGCGCGAATCTGGTCGATCAGCTGCTTGACGACCTTGAAATTGACGTCGGCCTCGAGCAGCGCCAAACGGATTTCGCGCAGCGCTTCGTCAATGTTTTCCTCGGTCAGCTTGGCTTGGCCGCGGAGCGATTTAAACGCGCGTTGTAGTTTTTCCTGAAGGTTCTCGAACATAGGGAATGCCCTATTTTAACGAAGAATCACTGAGGAGAGGTTAGCAGGGAATGCGATGGGATGCGGTTGCTCCGCTTTGTGGAGGAAAGCAGTGGAATTTTACCTGCTCTGATGCCGGTTGCCGATTCTATGCGGTGCGAATTGGGAAGTTCTTCGAATTTCCCGAAGAGCCATTTTCGCCGCACACCTTAACTTCCCACGCTACAAATACCGCAACCACCACCAATCCCGGTGCTGCTGCTTGAATTCCATAAATACCTTGCACGGCAGATACAGCAGCGCCACGGACGTGATCCACATGGCGTAAATAAACGGTAAGCCGTGACCGTAAGTTGGTGGAGGCAATTGCAGCATGAATGCCCCGTGCAGCAGCCATTCGACCGGCTGATGCATGACGACACCTACCCACACCGCCAGGCTATGGATCAAGTACAAATGCAGAATGTAATAAAAGAACGGCACTCGGCCAAACAAGCGTACCACGCGAGCTGCTGCATGTTCCGCATTGACCGTATCAAGCCAGGCCAGTGCCATGAGAGCCGGTCCCAGTGTCATCAGGAGAAATTGCAACGAGGGTGGGAACTTCAAGGTGTCCAGGAATGAAACCGCACTCATGGTCAGCGTAGACTGGAGCCGCCACGGACCGGCCGCATCCCCTGCCCACGGTTGCAGGCTGGGATTGCCATTTCCGTACAAATGAAAGATGCGCAAAATCAGGAACGCGACGGTTAACAGCACGCCAATCCTGAACACCGTTTTTCTCCAATTCGGCCGCGAAAGCAAAGCTCCCAGAGCATAACCGGCAGCCATCACGCCCAACCAGGGAATCAGCGGGAAGTCAATCAGGAGGGCCGTTTTGCCGGGAGCAACGAACACCAGCCCGTGTTCATGCAGCAGAAGCCACACTGCCGCGAAGCGTCCGAACCTTGCCGGGTTCACCCAATCAAATACGTTGTGCAGCACAATCATTCCCACGCCGGTGGCTGCAATCCAGCGCACCGGCAGACGCACAACTAGCGCCATCGCCACCATCGACCAACCCAGCGCCCACAGAACTCCTCCATGCCAGAAACGGAAAAACACAAAAGTCCATGCGTACGAGGTGACGGTCAAACTGATCAACACCAGCCAAAGTCCGCGGGTCCAGAAAAATCGGGAAACTTCAGCGACGGATTTCCCACGCGCCAGAGACAAATACCCTCCGGTCCCGGCCAGAAGAAAAAAAACCGGAGCGCAAAAGTGGGTCACGAAGCGAGTCAGAAACAGCGGCCCCGATGTATGAGCAAGGTCTTCAGGAGAGAATCCGGGCCCGGTGAAAAAATCCCGTACATGATCCAGGGCCATCAGGATCATGACCGCGCCGCGCAGCAGGTCGATGCAATCCAGGCGCGAGAAGCGGACTTTCACCGTCCCCACTCGCAAGACTTCAGTTGCGGCGCTGGACGTCGGGTCGTAGAACTCCGTCTTCACCGAGAGCCCTCCCCACGCCCCTTCTTACGAAAGCTAGCATGCAGAACGCCGCCACATGAAGGAACATAGCGGCCAACATGTTACGAAGGTGTGCTCGAATCGGAAGAGCATGTCCCACTGGATGAATCGGTTGCTTTCTGTTTTTCCCCTCTGCCACTGTGGCTCGACAAGCGCAGCATCTATTCACGCGCCTATTTCGAGGACGAAGAATGCGATCTGGACACGGCGCAGCGCCATAAGCTGGACTATCTCTGCAAAAAGCTGCGCCTGCATCCGGGCGACCGTCTGCTCGATACCGGCTGCGGTTGGGGTGGCATGCTGGTGCATGCGGCGGCCAATTATGGCGTACAGGTCCTGGGGATCACACTAAGTATTCGCCAGGCAGAAGTAGCACGTCAGCGAATTCGCGAGCACAAATTGAACGATCGCTGTCGGGTCGAAGTCTGCGATTACAGGGACCTTGAGCTCGAGGAACAGTTCGACAAAGTCGTCAGTATTGGAATGTTCGAGCATGTGGGCGAGGTGCAGGTGCCCGAGTATTTTTCGCGGGTTTGGCGTTTGCTGCGTCCCGGTGGGCCGCGTGAACCTCTACCACATTGTTCTTGTTAAGCCTCTGCGCAGTGCGAGCGGAATGCCGTTGACCCGGGCCGATTGGTATCGCGATGGCGAAATCCATATGGCCGGCTCTCGACCCAGACCGGAGTTGTTGAAGTCGGCCTAGCTCGAGACAAACAATTTTGCGGGTTCACGGAGAGTATCGGCTAGATCGCGGAGAAACACTGCGGCACGCGCGCCATCGACTATGCGGTGATCACAGGAAAGAGTCAGCGTCACCACCGGTCGGACGGTTGGTTTTCCGTCAAGCGCCTCAACCCGATCCGCGATTCCACCAACAGCGAGAATCGCAGCCTGCGGCGGAGTGATGATCGCGCTGAATCGATCAACGCCGTACATCCCAAGGTTGCTGATCGTAAATGTCGCTTCGGCGATATCTGCGGGGTGCAGCTTGCCTGTTCTTGCCCGGTCACTAAGTTCGAACCTTTGCTGGGCAATTTCTTCGAGACTGGCCGCGTGCGCATTCCGAATCACTGCGGCGACAACGCCATCATCCACGGCGATGGCCAGACCCATATTGATGTGAGCATGCAAGCGGATGCCCTCGGAGGTCCAGCTCCCGTTGAGCCGCGGATGCCTGGTCAAAACACGAGCAACCACAGCCACCAGAATATCCGTATGCGTAATGCGACTGCCGTGCGTACTTTCGACTTCGGCGTTCAGGCGCGAGCGGTATTGGTTCAAAGCGGTCGCATCGACGTCGCGGCTCACGAAGAAGTGGGGAACTGTGATCCAGCTTTGCGTGGTGCGCTCCGCCATGATGCGGCCGATGGTGGTGGGAAGCTCAACCTTACCCTGTTGCTGACCGGCCTTTAGCCTTTGTGCAGCGGCTGCTTGAACGTCCGACGCCAGAACTTCTCCATCCGGTCCAGACCCTGCGAGCGCCGAAAGATCCACCCCCAGCTCTTTGGCCAAGCGACGCGCCTTTGGCGAAATTTTTAATGCTGATGTTGCGCCCTTGGCTGGGGACGAGGAAGTGGGGGCTGATTTGGCATCTACGCTCTTTGCGTGAGAGCCCGCGCGAGCGCTTGGCGGGGCAGTCGATGCGCCGTCTGCAGGTGGTTGCTCACCCGTGCCGACGATCCACGCTATGGTTTGGCCAACAGGGATCTCGTCTCCTTCTGATGCTTTGATTCCAGCGAGGATTCCATCGGCGGGCGCTTCGACTTCGACAACCGCTTTGTCGGTTTCGATTTCGAGGAGCGGTTCGCCCTTCGAGACGCGGTCGCCTTCCTTCTTTCGCCAGGCGAGGAGCTTCCCGGTTTCCTGCGCCATCTCAAGAGCGGGCATAACAACGCTGAAGGGCATAGTTGATTTGCGATTTCAAGCGTCCCAGCGGGACGCAGTTCTCATTGATTCAGCATTACCTGGTGGAACGGTGCGCTGTCCTCAGGCCCCCCTCGCGGACTTAGCCTGAAGGATCACAGAAAGGCAAGAGTCTGAACCTGAGCTTTTACCGACGACTAACGACTATCTTTCAACTCCCACCCGCTCCGTTTTCGCGCTGCTCTCGATCATCTCCAGTACGCGCTCGCTGGGCGGAGCCTCGCTTTCACGCGTCGTCGGAAGCGGTCCATTCACGGTGAAGTAGTGCGCTCCGGCGACGAGCAATTCCTCGGCGGGGAAACGCGTAATCACCTCGTGCCCCGTTGGCGTGACAACGATCTCTTCCTCAATACGCGCTGCGCTCCACCCATCGGTGGAAGGCCAGAATGTTTCGAGAGCGAAGACCATGCCTGGTTTGATTTCAACCGGATGATCGAACGATACCAACCGGCTGATGACCGGTTTTTCCCAGATCGCCAGCCCAACGCCATGACCATATTGCAACGCGAAGCAGGCCTCCTCATTTGGAAAACCGAACTCTTCCGCCTTTGGCCAGACCGCGGCGATTTCCGCCGTCGTGCGTCCGGGTCGAACGAGTTCGATCGCCGCGTCGAGAAATTCGCGGCATCGCTTGTAGGCATCGACCATCGCGTGCGACGCATAGCCGACGCTGAAGCAGCGGTAATAACAGGTGCGATATCCCATGTAGGAGTGCAGGATGTCGTAGTAAACGGGATCGCCGGGGCGCAGTACGCGATCGGAAAAGACGTGCGGATGCGGATTACAGCGCTCGCCCGAGATCGCGTTCACCGCTTCGACATATTCCGAACCGAGATCGTAGAGAACTTTGCTCACCAGTCCGACGGCTTCATTTTCGCGCAGGCCAGGTTTCATCGTGCGGTAGAGTTCGTCGTAAGCGGCGTCGACCATCATCGCGGAATGCGTAAGCAGAGAAATTTCGTCCTGCGTCTTGATGACGCGTGCTTCCGACATCAGCGCCTGACCATCGACCACTTCGAGTCCTTCCTTCTGCAGTGCAAACAGAACTGGCGGCTCGATAATGTCGATGCCGACGGGCTCTTTATGCAGTCCGCGCATCTCGAGCTCGATGCGAATTTTTCTGGCGACGTCCTCGGCGCGGCCCATCTCCGGCGTCATCGCACCGCGAAGCATTGAAATGCCCGGGCGCGAACGTTCGCCCAGCCAGGGGCAATTCAATTGATGATGCTTCGCGGCGGAGCCGAAGTCCCACAGGATCGGCTCGTCATTTTGGGGGAGGAGCGTGAACCTGTTTGCCTTGTCTTGTGCCCAAGTGCCGATGTGCGTCGCCGTGATATAGCGGACGTTGTTCATGTCGAAGCAAAGCAGCGACCCCATCGACGACTTTGCGAGAAGGTCTTTCGCTTTCTGCAGGCGTTCGCGGCGCAGTCGATCGAGGTCGATACGGTTTTCCCAATCGACCGCCATTGAGCCATGAGTTTTGATTGCCATGAGAACCTCGCTATTGCCAAAAACCCTTCGCTCTTAGCCGAACCGCGAACGAGCGCGTCTGCACTTCCGCTTTTGGCCGCCGAAATGGCGGCGCGGCTATTTCCCACACAATTTGCGCGCGGCTTCGAATACCGTTTCTTCCGTTGGCACGGTTTCATCTTCCAGTGGGGGAGAGAATGGAATCGGGACGTGCATGGCGCCCATGCGCTTCACCGGTGCATCGAGATCATAGAATGCGCCTTCGGCGATTACCGCCGCAATTTCCGAGGTCACGCCGTACCGTCCATAACCTTCATCCAGAACGATTGCGCGCGATGTTTTCTTGACTGACTCGATAATCGTCTTCTCATCGAGTGGCCACGTCGTGCGGGGATCGACCACCTCCGCACTGATTCCTTCCTTTTCCAGAAGACTAGCTGCTCCGAGAGCGATCTGCACCATGCTGCTCGTGGCTACCACAGTGATGTCGTCACCTTCACACTTCACATCGGCAACTCCGAACGGAATCGTGTAGTCCTCGTCCGGAACGCGGCCCTTTAGCTTGTACATCATTTTGTCTTCGAAAAAGACCACGGGATTTTCGTCGCGGATCGCCGTTTTCAGCAGTCCTTTCGCATCGTAGGGTGTCGAAGGCAGAATAACCTTTAGTCCCGGAATATGGCTGAACCAGGCATGCAGCGACTGTGAATGCTGCGCCGCCGACCGCCGGGTTGCGCCCAGCGTGGTTCGCATGAGCATTGGAACACTCCAGTGTCCGCCCGACATGTAATGCACTTTCGCGGCCTGATTGACCATCTGATCCATCGTCAGGGTGATGAAATCGCCGAACATGATGTCGACCACCGGGCGCAAGCCGGCCATCGCCGCGCCAACTCCAATTCCAGTGAATCCCGCTTCGGAGATCGGAGTGTCGATCACTCGCTCGGAGCCGAATTCTTCCACCAATCCCGAAAGAACTTTGAACGGAGTTCCGGCCTCCGCGACATCTTCGCCGAAGATGCAGACGCGGGAATCGCGGCGCATCTCCTCGGCCAGCGCCTCTCGCACAGCCTGCGCGAAGGTGATTTCGCGATCAGGCATAA
>JASHPL010000125.1 GCA_030038125.1 Candidatus Sulfotelmatobacter sp. | reverse complement strand
CTAACACCTGTACCGAGGGTTCGAATCCCTCCCTCTCCGCCAGATTCTTCGATTCCAATCGGTTAACGGTATTTCCCCTCGATTGACTCTTGAGTGCTCCGATCTTTTGTGGCCCGGCAGTGTCTCATAAGTGTCCCGTCGAAATCGCAGTCTGCTTCGATTGAGGCGGCTGAGGGCGTTCAGCTAAAGTTCAATTTCGCGGGCAGGCTGATGGTTCCTGAGGAGTGGTGGCCTTATTGCCGGAACCCGCGGGGGAAGCTTCCAGAATTCTTCGATGACTGTCCAAGTGCGTCAACGCAGGTGGCGCGGGTAACGCTCGAGGCCTAGGGGGCGGCGGTGGACGGGGCGACGAAGCGCCAACTGACACGTCCTCTTACGGCTTGCGTCAAGGCGATGGAAGACACACTACATAACTACAGCTCTCGGCTCCACTACTTCGGTTGGCAAGGTGAAATAAAACGTTGCACCTCGTCCATCGTTGGCGCTCGCCCACAACCTGCCACCGTGCGACTCGACAATGGAGTGGCTGATGGCTAAGCCCATCCCGCTGCCCTGCGGCTTGGTGGTAAAGAATGCAGAAAAGATCTGGTCTGGCTTCTCGTTGGGCAATCCCACTCCTGTGTCACTGACTGAGAACCGCAGTTTAGAATCTTGGCGCTGCGACCTCACGGTAAGGTCTCCGCCCGAGTCCTTCATGGCTTCGATTGCGTTGAGCATAAGGTTCATGAACACCTGTTGCAGTTGCACGCGGTCCGCCAGGATTTCGGGCAGTTCAGCGGTAAGTTCCGTGTGCATGGAAATCGAATATCGGGTTGCTTCACCTTTCAGCAGCGCAAGCATTTCGTGGATGACTCCGTTCACGTCGACCAATTCACGTTGTGGAGGAGACTTCCTGTAGAGCGACTGAATACGATTTATGATCTCAGCCGCGCGGTTCCCATATTTGTCGATTCGTGTGGCTGCCGCACGAGCCCGCTCAAGGTTAGGCGGTTCGTGGGCCAGCCATTCGATGCAACTGTTGGCGCTAGTCATGGCGGCGGCGATCGGCTGCTTGATTTCGTGGGCCAGCGATGCAGCCATCTCCCCTAACATGCTGACACGGTTGATATGTGCAAGGTCGGCCTCGAGCTGACGCGACTTCTCATGCTCTTGCTCGGAAAGTTTGCGCTCCGTGACGTCGGTCGAAGTGCCCACGAACTCCACCAGCTCTCCTGTTGCGGCTATTACAGGATGTCCAACGGAATGAACCCACTTGAGAGTCCCATCCGGAAGCAGAATACGGAACTCCAATTCATAATCTGAGTTTTCGCGAGCAGCTTCTTCGATTGTCACGCGCCACTTGTTCCGATCCTCAGGATGAACTCGCTGCAGCCGCTCTTCCCAAGATGGTATCCCCTGTTTCGGGTCAAATCCGTAGATACGATACAATTCATGCGACAGATGCACGACGACGTTAGTAAACGAGTATCCGCCGCTGATCGATGATGCTGGAACGGATGGTGAACCCGCATCTCTCCGTTCTGGCCGCCACGCCCAACTACCAGTGTGGGTCATTTTCTGACCCTCTCGGAGATAAAGCTCACTTCGCTGCAAGGCCTCCCCGACACGCTTGCTATCTTCAATGTCCGTGAGGGTTCCGAACCATTTCACGATCTTCCCGCGCTTGTCCCGTTGCCCCACCACCCTTACCATAAACCAGCGATATTGCCCGTCCTCGGCGCGACGGTATCGGGCCTCGTAATACATCGTCCCTCCGCTGGCCAGCGCCGCCTCCCATTCGCCGAGAACTCTCTTCAGATCATCCGGGTGAATGGCCGCGTGCCAGCCTGACCCCAACGACTGCTCCACCGTCATTCCTGTGTATTCCACCCAGCCTTTGTTGACAAACGTGCGATAGCCGTCAGGATCGGAAACAAATGCCATCGTTGGAATGGTGTTCACCACATCCCGCAAACGTTTTTCCTGGAACTTGAGCTGGTGAACGCGCCATCGATATATGCCGATCACGAGCAAGCCGATCGCAGCCAGCGCGCTCAATCGAAACCAAGTTGTTTCATAAAGAAAGGGCTGCTGAATCACACTGTAGACGATGCCGCTATGATCCCACACGCCATCGCGATTACAGGCGCGTATGTGAAATGAGTGGGCGCCAACCGGAATGCTGTTGTAGATCGCGGATCGAGTGGAGTCAGCGTCCAGCCATAAGGAGTCGACGCCGTCCAATCGGTATTGAAGACGGATTTTCTCCGCAGATACCAGGTCGACGGCTGTAAAGTGGAATTCCACGTGGGATGTGCCGGGAGGCAATACGAGTTCACGGCCGGGCGATATTTTTGTCCGTCCCACGTCAATCTCTTCCATGTAGATTGCGGGTTTATGATTGGTACGCTGGAATCGCTCTCGGTCCAGTCTCGCGAGGCCCTTCACCGTGGCGACCCAAAGAGTGTCGTCGGGGGTTATCGCCATGTTGGGCTGGCCCAATTCATCACATTCCTTCGAATTCATTCCGTCATCCGGGCCAAATGAGCTATAGTCCAACGGTGTCTGGCCGTCCTGCTCGAGGTGCCTAAGATCGCCTGCCGCAACCCGGAAGACGCCTTGTCGCCCACTAAACCAGAGATCGTTCTGGCTGGACTCGATCATGCTCGCCCACGCAAGCGTCTCGTTCACGCTAACGAATCGATTGTCCTTGAGACGGCTAATTCCGTTGACGTCTGAAAGTGCATAGAGATCGCCCGACGAATCCTCTCGCAGGGTACGGAACGGTGCATTACTTGACCTGGGGTCCCGGGGAACAGCCACAAACCGGTCGCCAACCAGGCGGTCAATCCCAACACTTGTCCCAACCCAAATGGTGCCGCCGCGATCCTGATAAACAGTCGTAATCAGATCGCTGGAAAGGCCGTCGGCTACCGAATAATTGCGGAAGTGCCCATTTTGCATGTGGCTCAAGCCGGCCAAGGTCGCAATCCAGAGCGATCCATCGGGCGCAGCGACAATGCAAAATACAACGGCGCTGGGGAGCCCCTGTGGTTCACTGTACTGACGGAAGTGATTATCGCGAAAGCGATATAGTCCGCCGCCCCAGGTTCCAATCCAAAGGTTCTGCTGGGTATCCTCAGCCATGGCCCACACACATGAGTTCGAGAGTCCATCCTTCTCGTTGTAATTGTGGAAACGGCTTCCATCAAAGCGTGAGATTCCACCGCAGTTGCTGCCGACCCAGAGTGTTCCGTCATGGCTCCGCAGCACGGTCCGGACTCTGTTATTGGGAAGTCCATCCGACGTTGTATACATCCGGACTGCGCGATCCTTGAATCGGACAAGCCCCTCGTTGGTATCGCTGACCCACAAGTCACCTGCCCGGTCAGAATAGGCAAAACCTATCGATTCTGCACTCGGCAACAGAGGTTCAAGACCGGTAGCACTGGCTCGGAAGAGGCCCGATTCGGTAATGACCCAGATATTCCCTTGTGGATCCTCGTAAACGCGCCACGCTCCGGCGTGAGGTAGTCCGTAGGGTTGGATCCTCTTGATGCGCCCGCCCACGCGACGCGCGACACCTTTGTTCGTACAAAACCAGGTAACCCCTGCGCGATCTTCAAATACGTGAAAAATTTTGTCCGTGGCGACACCCAGTTGTCGGGCTATCTCGGGATGGGGAATGATTCGCGCTCCGTCCCATTCCACAAATCCGCGGCTCGTGATGATAAGCAGATGACCATCCGAGCTTTCCTCGATTCGGCTGATCATGTCGTGCGGGATTATCGAAGAGAAGTTGCCCCGATCGAATCGATACAGTCCTCCGCTGGTTCCGATCCACAACGTCCCGTCGCGCATTCGGTGAAGGCACAAGATCTGATCACTCTGACCCACACCTACGTGATAAATGGTTACGAGCGCGCGATCGAAGTGATCCAGAGCTGCGGCTGGTATATGCACCAGACCGGCATCGGTTCCGACCCAGAGGTCGCCTTCCGGAGTAGCCAATAACGACTTCACCGGGATTTGCTGTGCCACTCCAGGCCCAATGTTTATGGGGGTGAAACGCTCTCCATCGAACCGGGCCAGTCCAGCCTCAGTTCCGAGCCAAAGGAATCCGTTCTGGGTTTGTACAATGGCATGCACATAGGTGGCAGGAAGCCCGTCTTCAACAGTGAAAGTCTTTCGGAGATAACTGCTGGTCGGCTGACCCGGGTCGAGTGCGAGCCCAGGGCAGGAGGCGATCATGATGAGGAAAGCACAAACCGCAGTTCGCTGAAACTTGAGTTTTCGTTGCAAAACCAGGTGATCGAAACATCCCACACTATTCTCCCATTTCAAGCAGCGAGCCAATGTTTGTCGCAGCGGGTTTGGCTTAGCTGATGTTGCTTTCAGCACGATCGCTTTGTTATTAGCGAGCAAACGCGAATACAAAGCCTGCTAGAAGTTGCGCTCCGTATATCCTTCCATCCCGCGTGCTGATTACTCGCGCTTCGTACCCAAAGCCCGATCGGAATCCTCCAAAATCCAAACGATAAACGCGCACCGGAACGAGGCCGAGTAAGGAAGAAGCTTGATTTTTACTTTCCGCAAAACCATGTCGGAGTACAAAGTCGCGGGCAAAGATGCCTGCCCGTTCCCAGCAAGTGTTGCAACTCGCGAATGTTAGCCAGCCCTCGGGCAATGCCCTGAGGTTAGCCGAACCGCGAAACTTGGAGCAATCAAACTTTGGGTGGACAATAGTAGACTTTAGTAGGTTGGGCCGCCATTTTGATGAATTTGCGATTCGATGCCGAGGCGGGACCCTGCGGGAGGCCGGCTTCCATCGTGCCAAGAGAAGCAAGCTCGCTGCTATCGAGAAATGCCACCAGAGTGTTCACAGCACACGCAGGAGCGATGGATTGCTCGTCGCCCGTATTAACAACTCTGGCGTTGTTGGCTTTGCTAGCGTGAGTTCGCTCCTGGGCCAAGTCCTGCGCCGTAGCATTCGGAAAGGGCCGTCTTCTCCTCAGCAGTTAGCTGAATGGCGATACTGCGCATACGGACGTTGATGTCGTTGGTCCGGGATCCATTCGAGAAGTGATCGAGTTGCTCCGCCAGGTAGGTCCCATTCTGGACGTCGAGCCGAGGGGCTCCTTTGACGTAACTCACCGGACCGTGGCAGGACTGGCAGGGTGGAATGCCGCGCTGGCCGTCGCCGAAGACAATGAGGCGGATGGCGATCGTGGCACGAGAGGGGTCCTGCATGGGTTGGGGAAAGGCGCGATTTTCCAGCGGATCACTGGCCGTCGGCAGCAGCGCGTAATAGGCTGCCAAGTCGGCGGAGTCGCGAGCGGCAAGTCCCTCGGCGATGGTCTGCATGATGGGAGAGATGCGCTTGCCCGAGCGAAAGTCCTCTACCTGTTTCCAGAACGACAACCGGTCCAAGCCAGCCAGATTGGGGTAAGCGGGAACAGAGCTGAATCCCTCCTCGCCATGACAGTGATTGCAACGGCGGGCAAGAAGCAGTCCGCGAAAGGAATCGCCGCTGGAGATGATTGTGAGGGTTTCCTGGGTCCAGGCCACGTCGGAAGGTATACGAAGCGGAGGCGTAGAATTCGCGGGCTGCGCAGGAGAGTGGTTTTTAGCAAGCGAGAGAGGAATCGCAAACAGTCCTAACAAAGTTGCAAGCCAGAAGACCGCGGTTGGCGCGCGCGAAACCCGACTAGCGTGGCTCACAGGTCCGCCTTTCTCCCGGAAGCAGGGAGGCAAACTGATCGCGGGGAACCACATGTAGTTGGCCTCGCATCGCGTAATGGCCGGCTCCGCAGAACTCATGGCAAGGGACCTTAAATTCGCCTGGCTTGGTAAAGGTGAAGGTCGCTTGGTTGACCTCCCCGGGGACAGCCCTGAGGCCGTAGTTCGTACCCAGGAAGCTCAGCATGTGGACAGCGTCGGCGCTGGTAACCCGAAACGTGACCGCAACGTCGGCAGGGACTACGATACACTGGGGCACAAAGACAAATTGCTGCGCAATCATGCGCACGGTAACGGATCCCGCCGGGCCTTCAGCCGCCCCTAGATTGCTCTCGACGAATTCCCCACGCAGGTGCAAGGTGGCGGGGTCAAGGCCTTTGCCCCCACCCAAGAGATGCCATATCGGCAAGTCCACCTCGTAGTAACGGATCGACAAAAAGGCCAGCCCGACCACCGCCATTGCTGCTACAAAACCGATCCTCTTCTTCATGGAGTTGTCCCCTCTTCACCTCCACTTTCCTCGCGTCCATCCGTCCCGTCGTATGTATTTCTGTTTTGCATGCACTTTTTTCCTGCATAGACAGAAATCTGGCGCGGAGTAGATAGGATTGGCATACTCTCTAAATGAATCTTTCTCTCGATTGTGCTCTTTAAAACATGAAACTAGAATTCGAATTACTTGGGCGAGACATTCTTGCATAAAGAACGGCAACAGCAGTTAAAACCATGGTGCAGGCGGTCACGAGCAAAGCTCCATGTCTGCGGGAAGTTAGACCTCCATCCCGGAAATTGGTGGCTCGGAGCCAGTTTCCTGATACAGTGCAGCGTTCTAGCGACTAACACTGCCGGTAACTTTCGTGGCGAGGTATAAGCTCTCGTTGTGCAACGGTCGATATTGGCCTCAGCCTCCTCGCGAGTGCGACAACCTAGGGTCAAAATGTTAGATGCTGCAATAACATTGCGCAGGGATTTTTCGCCCGAATATGGAATGACCAACCGTTCGCAAAGAGGTTCGCCGCGAAGGGATATCACTGCAAATTGCCGAGTCGAAGTACTGAGAAGATTTCTCACGAGATCAGCCATGAGCGCCTCACACGTGGAGCAATGCAGTTGTAGTGCCATTGGCAGGTTGCATCCTGTCGGCGCCTTTCCTCGAACCGCAGTGGGACTCGGCTACCTTGCGCCGTGATGCCAACCACTTAGAGCTACCAGTTGTTTTGCTTCATATGGCGTCTGTTGACGAGGAGAGTTGGTGTCACTTGCGATTGAGAACCCAGCTTGCTGCAAGACAACTCGCGAAGGATCGTTTAAGTCGGACAAGCACTTAGTATCAACAGCACGACTTTCCGGCCTGCCGGCCGCGACGAAGTCTGTTGGAATCGCTCGTGCCCTCGTGTGCGATCAAGCATGGGGCGATGTAAGGGCCGACCAAATCCCTTTGTCCTGCCTCAGTTGGAAATGGAGAAAGCGTTCGTCCGTTAAGATAGCGGAGCGAACGTACGAGGAAGGAACGGAAGCATTTCACCCGGAAGAAAAAGTTGCCATTCTGAGGCGGCATCTTTTGGACAAAGTGCCGGTCTCGGAGCTGTGTGAAGAACTGGGCCTGCGGCCAACGGTGTTCTACCGCTGGCAGAAAGAACTGTTCGAGAACGGAGCCGCCGCCTTTCAGTCTCAGGAACGTCCCCACCGTCAAGTCGAGGAGAAGCAGAAGCGAATCGAGTTCTTGGAGAAGAAGGTGCAAACCAAGGACGAGGTCCTGGCTGAGCTGATGGCTGAGCACATCGCGTTAAAAAAAAGTCTTGGGGAACTCTAACCGGCATCTGGGTGCCGCATGATGTGCGCGATCTAGTCGTGGATTTCGTCCGACGCTGGTCGGAGAAGACCGAGATCGGCGTCGGACGGTTCATCCCGTGGCTGGGCGTGACCGCCAGCAAGTTCTATGACTGGCGGCAGCACAACGTCCGTCTGAACAGTGCCACTGGCTACATCACGCCGAAGGACATGCTGGCGGGGCGTCAGCAGGAAATCCACGCGGGACGCGACCGCAAGCTGGAAGCCGCCAGACGGCAGCGCCAGAGTCGCCGCCAGCAAGCTGCGTGAAGAGCGAAGTGGATGAATTCCGGTTTGAGTTGGGTACTCTGAACCTATCTTCAACCAGCGCTACGAATGTGCGCCGTAGCTTACGACTTCCATACATAGACGAACTTTTCCCACCAAGTTGGTGGACGAACAAAAATAACGAGTTCACCGGGCTTTGCCGTAGCGGTTCTTCGGCTGCAACTGTTATGAGCTACGAGGCCTGAAGCGACGATTGTAGAAACCGGATACAGGTGTTCGCTTCCGTATGTCCGCGTCTTGCTGTCGTAGAACTTTTGCCGGGTACACGGTACCCAGGCCCCACTACTACCCAGCACGTTAAAAACGAGAACTCCGTGAGCCTCTGGATTCGCAACGTATGAATCGCCATCCGCTGATGTCTTGACAATCATTCTCCCGTTGAGACCAGCATCTGCGCTCCCATCGGGATTAGTATGGTAGTCCACAAACGTCAGGTTCATTCCGGACAGGTTCTTCCCTGTACGTCCGTCAAGTACACGAATATGAATCGCGGCGGTCTGCGCGAGTAGTCCGGTCGGAGCAACCGCAAACAGAATGCACGAGAGTATGGCTGTTCTCATGTCGTGACAGTTCAATAAGTGGATCGCGTTTGCGGCAGAGCACTATCTCGTGCAAGGGGCGACCCTGATTATTCCCGACCATAATACTCGAACTGCCTCACTCCGCCCGGATGGCGAGCAACCCGGAAATTGAGAGCAGCATGGCGCGGCGGAGCTACAATGAACTTGCCGGGTGAAACGGAGGCGGGCACTGCGGGGACGCAACCATGCTGAGGGATAACCCGGAGGGCTCATCGAGCCGATGTTCACCAGCGCGGGAGTTTTTCTCCTCTCGCGCTGCATACTGAGCGGAAACAACCATCGGACGATAGACCCCCATGCCTTCAAAATCCCCGCCCCGCAGGGGCGGAATCTACACTAACGGAGAACGTCGCTTCTCCATTTCACGCTGAGCCAGGACATCTCGTCGTGTCGACTATCCGTCGAAATTGTCGAGATCTCTTGCATCTTTGTGTGTTTTATGCCGGTCCTCCTTCTACCGGATCTGGAAGATCTTTACGAATGTCCCTGTGTCGTCGGTGACATGCGGCCAGATCGCATGATAGCCCCAGAGATGCACCCAGGCATTACCCGTGCGTTGAGTCAGATAGGATTTCACCATCCCCGGTCCACCAAACAGCAGCATGATGAAGATGAAAGAGAGCGCACCATGCGCCGGCGTGTCATAACGAGTCCAGTATTCCGAGAGATGCAACCCAGCATAAGTGAAGCCGCCCAGAACCACGGTCGCCGCCGTGGAGCCGGTCAGCCTCTTGTAGCGCGGAATCAGAATCGAAGTAAGAAAGATCATGATCGGCAGTCCGGTGCCGAAAAGCGATGCTACAAATGCAATCGTGCCTCCCAGGGCAAACTGATGCCCGTCGAGCTGCCAAATGGGATTCCCGCGAAGATCGCCGGTGAGCCCGATACCGAGCACGCCAACAATCACAAGAACATCGTTCGGTAGATCGCCCGATCGAAGGCAAAGCTGCTGGTTGGAGTATCCGCGCCCTCGAAATACCGCGTAGGGAATGAGTGCATAAAAGATAAAGTTGTAGATCGACCAGGCGTAAACCTCGCGCGGAGTCACCTGCTCGCTCAAACCGAACATGCTTCCGGAGAGGTGAAGTCCCAGGCCGTGCACCCCGAGCGAT